>CAZSAN010000036.1:0-2506 GCA_964604985.1 uncultured Candidatus Saccharibacteria bacterium
TGATGGCTGCCAATATGGTTGAGCCCGGCACTGCGCTGGTGGCGGCAGGGGCATTGGCAGCTACGGATGCCGAGGGTTCGGTAATCATAGCGACCAACCGTTTTCCTAGGCTGCAGAAGGCCATAAGGGCCGTACCTAGCCGCTGGGGCCGCCTGCTCGACCCCATAGCCGACAAGGTTTACGCGATGAGCGTGTTCATGGGCGGCATGGCCAACGGCTCAATACCCTTGGAGCAGGGCCTGCCCGTGATGGGGACGGAAGTGGCTACGATCGGCGCCACCCAATATGCCACGCATCAGCGCGGGGGCGAGGTGCCAGAAGTCGGGGCCGTGAACAAGCTGGGCATGGTAGCACGCATGCAGATGATAGCCGCCAACCTGGGCGCCGCGGCCACCCACGGCCCGGTACACGAGGCCTTGTCAACCTTAGGCGAGGTCGGCTTCATAGGATCTGTCGCCTTGGGCGTGGGTAGTATTGCCAACATCATGAGGCAGGCACACGAGGTGCCTGCCGAACCATCGGCCTAATCCGGGTAGACTTAGTCTTGGGCTTTGACCTTGGCCGCGCGCGGCAATATATAGAGCGACAGTATCAGAGCGAACAGAACGGCGAAGCCGCACAGTACGCTGGGTATGCCCCTGCGGACCGACGGACTGATGACGTTGGCCAGGGCCGTAGGCACCAGGAAGACCAGATAACCTATGCTCATAGCCTGTACTGAGCGCAGTTTGTCGTGCGCCTTACCGCCTTCTGCCCGTAGTTCGTCCGCCCAGCGCATACCCAGGCCGATACCTGCCAGAAGCCAGCCGAAATAGTAAACGCTATAACCATTTCCTGCCTGCCGATCCAGTTGGAAGATTACGTAATTGCCGGTGCATTGATGGCCTATGAAGGCCGAGCTATCTATAAGGAATAACGCAATGAAGGCTGCCGCGGTAGCGTAGGCCCCGGCCACCACGCGGCGCCCGGGCTTGCCGGCCAGTTCATGCAGTATGTGAATGCCCAAAGGCGGCAGCAAGGTGATCAATACGAAACCTATCCGCGACCATTGTTCGCCGCGGAAGCCATGTCCTGTACACACCATATATTCTGCCAGCTGGAACCCGGCCAAGGTCACCAGGGTGACCGCCACCATGCGGGTTATCTTGTCCCACCTGTAGCGCCAGACCGTATAGACCGCCAGTACCGTCTCGACGATCATGGTGGCGATCATGACGGGCGGAGAGAAGCAGTTGAACTGCATGGAACCTGTCGGCTTGTCGTCTTCAGACATATTCGGATGATTATAGCAGCTTCAGAAGCTCTTGCTCATTCAGCTGTTTGGTGCCGAGTTTGGCTGCCTTCGCCAATTTGGAAGCGCCGACATTAGCGCCGACCACCAAGTAATCAGTGTCCTTACCGACAGAGCTTTGGAAAGTACCGCCTAGGGCGCGTATCCTCTCAGCGGCCTGTTCGCGGCCCATGTTCTCCAGCGTCCCCGTGATAACGAAACTCTTTCCGCTCAAAGGACCGCCGATCCGTTCGACCGGTTCGGGCCAGACACCGTTATCCTTGAATTTGCCGAGCAGATCTTGGTTGCGCGGTTCCGCGAACCACTCCACCACCGATTCGGCCACTACATCACCTATGCCTTCCACGGACGACAGGTCCTCCATGGTGGCTTCGCTTAGAGACTCTATGGAGCGGAAGTGATTGGCCAGGTCGATAGCCGTCTGCGCTCCTATATGCCTGATGCCTAGACCGTATAGGAAACGGCTGAACGGCGGGTTCTTCTTGGCTTGGATGGCCGCGACCAGCTTGGCGGACGAGACTTCCGCGAAGCGTTCCAAGCCAGCGACGTCTTTTTGTTTAAGCGTGTAGATATCCGCTTGGTCCTTTATGAGCCCGGCGTCCAGCAGCGCTATGACATTCTTCTCGCCCAGGCCCTCTATGTCCAGGGCCGCTTTGCTGGCGAAGTGCTCCACCCGTTTCCAGGAGCGCGACGGGCAATGCTCGTTGGGGCAGCGCCAGGCGGCATCCTCGGCCTTGAGTTTCATAAGCACCGTATTACACTCAGGGCAGCGCTTGGGCATCCTGAAAGGTTTTTCCGAGCCGTCGCGCAGCTTCGCCAATGGCTCCACAACCTCGGGTATTATATCGCCGGCCTTGTGGACTATGACGGTATCGCCGACGCGTATATCCTTGCGGGCCACCTCGCCTTCGTTGTGCAGGGTCGCCATCTGCACGGTGCTGCCGGCTATAACCACCGGCTCTAGCATGGCCACCGGCGTAGCCGTGCCCGTACGTCCTATGGATATGAATATGTCTTTTACCTTGGTCGTGGCCTGTTCGGCGGCATATTTTATGGCCACGGCGCCGCGGGGCGCCTTGCCGACGACGCCCAGCCGCCGATAAAGCTGGCGGTCATTCAGCTTTACCACCAGACCGTCCGTATTGTAGGGAAGGTCCTGGCGCTTGGTCTCCCATTCGTCGGCATAACCCATCAGCTTATCTATGGCGCTGAAAA
>CAZSAN010000037.1:0-1817 GCA_964604985.1 uncultured Candidatus Saccharibacteria bacterium
GTTCGTCCGTTAAGCGCATCGTAAAGTTCCACGCTTTCCTGCTCCGAGTGCGTAGGACGGCCGAACATCTTGTGGCGTTCGATATCAGACCACAGATGTACCGCGCCGGTCGCTTCGCTGATCATCTTGGCCACGGTCGTCTTACCGGCGCCCGGGTAACCGATCATCAGATAAAGGACCGGCCTCTGCATCTAGAAGTCGATACCCTTGTTAGCCAGGAATTTGTCGTCGAAATGATGTTTCAGCTTCGTCATGTCGGTCACTATGTCGGCATGTTCGATCATCTGCTTGGGGAAGTTGCGCCCCGTCAGGCATAGACTGGTCTTGGGAGCCCTAGCGGCTATGAGCTTTTTCAGCTGCTCCTGGGTAAGCAGCCCGTCGCTGACGGCGTTGTTGATCTCGTCGCATATCACCAGGTCGTAGTCACCGGACGACACGCAGCGCAGGGTTTCCTCGTATGTCTCAGCGGCCGCCTTTCGGTGGTCTTCTTCCGATATATGCTTCTCGCTCAGCTCTCCGGCCTTATAGAAGCCCTTGCCGCCTTTGTAGAAGTGCAGCTGATCCTTGAACAGGGGCTGTATGTCGCGGATGAACACGTGCTCTGAAACACCCCAGTACTTTATGTATTGGATGAATGCTACCTTCCAGCGGTTGCCTAGCGCCCTCACTAACAGTCCGAGCGAAGCGGTCGTCTTGCCCTTGCCCTCCCCCGTATAGACGAGTACTACTGAATCCTTGCTCTTGAAATCTTCAGATAACATAGTATTATTACTATTATAACCTAATTTGGGAATTAGTTATGACTGCACATACCATGAAGATGCATGCCTCGCCTTTGGATAATATACGATTGGCCGGGGACAGCCTGAGTGCTGCTCATCATGATACTTCCGAGCTGTTCATGCTCCGTTACGGCAGATATCTGCGCGGCGCGTCAGAGATCGATATAGACGAACCCGAATCACCTATATTACGCGAGGCCGTGAGACTTGAGTGCGGTGTCGATGCGGGGCCGGTCGAAGCCGACTATGATGTCGCCGCCCAGGTCGATGACCGGGATTCCCCGCTGGCCTGATTTCTGGATGGCCTCCACGCCGGCCTTGGGATCTTCGTCCACGTTCAGGTACTTGTATTTGACGCCTAGCTTGTCGAAGTAATGCATCGCCGTGTGGCAGAAGCCGCACCACGGGGCGCCGTAAACTATTACTTGGTCGTTCTTGTCATCATCTTTGCTCATACCTCCATGATACACTACTATACTTTGTAAAGTAAAGGGTCGGTACGAAAAGTCACCCCTAGGACTTGCGTGAGATAAATCACATCTGCTATAATTACGAGGAATGAGCAAGACGACCGCGCCACAGACGCCCTCGCCTCACGTAAAAGCAGCTGAACAGCCTGCTAAGACGGACAATGCCAAGGATTACAAGAGGGATTTCTTCGTGGCGGCCATGAACATGAGCTGGCAGCTGGCCGTGGTGGTGCTGGTGCCCATCATCGGCGGCTTCGAGCTGGACAAGAAGCTCGACACCTTACCGGCGCTGACTATCGCCGGTTTTTTTATAGCTATGGCCGGCATGGGTATGGTGGTCTGGAGACAGTTGCAGATGTTTTCGCCCCAGACGACGCATAAGGCCAAAGGAGCACGGACATGATAGCTCTGGCCCGCATCTTCGCCGAAAGCGGTCCCAGCGTCCACATAGCGCCCGCCCCCGTATTCGACCTGGGCCATTATTCGATCACCAACTCCATACTTTACGGCTGGATCTGTTCGGCTTTCCTGGTGGTATTCTTCGTCTGGTTGGCCCGCAAGGTCA
>CAZSAN010000038.1:0-2007 GCA_964604985.1 uncultured Candidatus Saccharibacteria bacterium
GAAAATTACACAAGCTTTCTGATGGTAAAGAGGTAATATTCAATAATGAGCAAAGACATGGACTCCTTAAGCATCAACACCATACGTATGCTTTCGGCCGACGCCGTGCAGAAGGCCAATTCCGGGCATCCGGGCCTGCCCATGGGAGCCGCGGCCTTCGCCTACACCCTATGGATGAACCATCTGCGCTTCAACCCTAAGGATCCGGACTGGCTTAACCGCGACCGTTTCGTACTCTCAGCCGGGCATGGCTCCATGCTGCTCTACAGCCTGCTCTACCTTACCGGTTACGACCTGTCACTGGATGATATAAAAAACTTCAGGCAATGGGGTAGCAAGACGCCCGGCCACCCCGAGCACGGACTGACCCCGGGCGTGGAAACGACGACCGGTCCGCTCGGCCAGGGTGCGGCCAACGCCGTCGGCATGGCCCTGGCGGAGCGCTTCCTGGCAGAGCGCTACAACCGCCCCGGCCACGAGATCATCGACTACCACACTTACGCACTGGTTTCCGACGGCGACCTTATGGAGGGCATCTCGGCCGAAGCCGCGTCTTTCGCCGGCAGCGCCCGCCTAGGCAAGCTTATATACCTTTACGACAGCAACAGCATCTCCATCGAAGGTTCCACGGACCTGACCTTCACGGAGGATACCGCCAAGCGCTTCAAAGCGTACGGCTGGCACGTCCAGACGGTCAAGGACGGCAACGATACGCGCAGCGTCGACAAGGCCATCACTTCCGCCAAGAAGGACGGCAGACCTTCGCTCATCGTGCTGCGCACCCATATTGGTTTCGGCAGCCCAAACAAGCACGATTCGGCCGCGGCCCACGGCGCGCCTTTGGGCGAGGAAGAGCTGCTAGAGACTAAGAAGAACCTGGGCTGGCCGGTAGAGCCATCATTCTTCGTGCCGCCCAGAGCCTTGGAATACATGCGCGGCAGCATTAAGCGCGGCGCCGATATGCAAAGCGAATGGCAGGCAAGCTTTGAAGCCTACCGAGCAGCCTTCCCGGCCGAAGCCAAGGAACTGGCAAACTTGACGCAGGGCAAGCGGGACAGCGCATGGCAGAAGCATCTGCCCGCCTTCAGCGCCGACGAAAAGCCCATGGCCACCCGCGAAGCTTCCGGCAAGGTCATGAACGCCATAGCGCCCGCCCTGCCGCTATTCATAGGGGGATCAGCCGACCTGGGCCCGTCCAACAACACCGCGCTCAAGGACTTCGGCGACATATCCGGCCCTGAATGGCAGGATAACGCCCGCAACCTGCACTTCGGCGTCCGCGAACACGCCATGGGCGGCATATTGAACGGCCTGGCCCTGTCCAAAGCCATCATCCCGTTCGGCGGCACTTTCCTGATATTCAGCGATTACATGCGTGCCTCCATGCGTCTGGCCTCCATCATGAAGCTCCAGGTAGTCTACGTGCTCACCCACGACTCCATCGGCCAGGGCGAGGACGGCACTACCCACCAGCCGGTCGAACAGCTAGCGAGCTTACGAGCCATGCCTAACATGACGGTAATAAGACCGTCCGACGCCACAGAGACGGTAGAGGCCTGGAAGTACGCGCTTAACAACACAGACGGCCCCACCGCCCTGTCGCTCACCCGCCAGAAGCTGCCCGTGCTGGACCGCAAAAAGCTCGCGCCGGCCGCCAACCTGAAACACGGCGGCTACGTATTGCAGGACTGCAAAGGCACCCCGGACATCATCCTGATCGCCACCGGCTCGGAAGTAATCATAGCGCTGGAAGCCGCCGAACAGCTAAGCGCCAACGTCCGCGTAGTATCGATGCCCAGCACCGACATCTTCGACCAGCAGACGAGCAAGTACAAGGACTCCGTCCTGCCGCCCAAAGTAACCAAGCGCCTAGCCATAGAAGCCGCCTCGCCCCTGGGCTGGAGCAAGTACGTCGGCCCGCAGGGCGCCACCATCACCATAGATAAGTTCGGCGAATCCGCCCCAGGCCCCGTGATGATGGAGAAGTTCGGCTTCACCCCCGCCAAC
>CAZSAN010000039.1:0-1769 GCA_964604985.1 uncultured Candidatus Saccharibacteria bacterium
GGCTGACAGCGGTGTGATCGGTGCCGGCGACCAGGGCATGATGTTCGGTTTCGCCTGCGACGAGACGCCGGAACTCATGCCGCTGCCGATAGCTATCGCTCACGCGCTGACCCGCCGCATAGACGAAGCCCGCGAATCGAAAGAGCTGCCATGGCTCAGGCCGGACGGCAAGGCCCAGGTGACCGTCAAGTACGACGCTAACAAAGCGGTAGGTATAGAGAAGCTGGTCCTGGCCCTGGCGCATAGCGAGGAAACCACGGCCGAACAGGTGCGCCGGGAAGCCATCGAGAAAATCGTTACCCCGGTACTGGAAAAGTACAAATTCTCGCTGCCTGCAGACGATAACATAATCATAAACGGCACGGGGCTGTGGCACATACCTGGTCCGGAGAGCGATGCTGGACTTACGGGGCGCAAGATCGTCGTTGATACTTACGGGGGTTATGCGCGTGTGGGCGGCGGCGCTTTCAGCGGTAAGGATCCGAGCAAGGTCGACCGCTCCGGCGCCTATGCCGCGCGCTATATCGCCAAGAACATCGTGGCCGCCGGCCTGGCCAAGAAATGCGAAGTCGGACTGGCTTACGTGATCGGCCAGCCCAAGCCGCTGATGCAGACCATAGTTACCTTTGGCACCGAGACCGTCAGCCAGCAGGAACTGCACGCTTTCAAGGACAAGCTGATCGACACCTCGGTGAAGGGTATAATCGAGACCCTTGATCTGCGCCGCCCGATCTATTCGCAGACCAGCGCCTACGGACACTTCGGCAAGCCCGACCTACCCTGGGAACAGATTGCCAAAGCCTGAGGACCTAAGCGCTAGCTGCCTTGGGTGCCGCGCTCACGTTGCACCAGATCGTAATCGCGTATGCCCAGCGACATGGCGATTGCCACGATTCCGGCATGTTCGTTCGACATCATGGTGACTTTCTGGCCTTCCATGCCGACTATGGTGGAGAGTTTAATCCGTCGATCGGTTAGCGGCAGAAGATGAAGGGTGTGTATGGCCATGCCTACGTTCAGACCGTTGATCAGCCTTACCGGTATGCCGCCTTGCAGGACGACCTCTATATCTCTGACAGTTGGCTCGTACTTGGTAGCGAAGGGTAGGCTTGTAGCAAATATATCTTTTATAGCCCAGGCCTGCCGGCCATACATCTGTATAGTATCAGTGCCGTGATGATCCTGATCCTGGCGTTCCAAAGGCTCCTCTATTCTGACGTGGCTTTCAGGCACTGCCAACTTTGACGCCTCGTTGACAGCAGCCTGGGTCATATGGTCAAGCACAGTGCCCTTTATGCCGCGGCGTAGGGAAAGATTCTGAAGTACTACGCTGGCTAGCTCGAATTCGTCCTGCTCTCCGCTCTCGAACGTCTCGTGGATATAGCGCGCGGCTCCAGCGGCGCGCTGGGCTATTCCGGCGCCAAACAGATGGACCTTGCGGACGGGCGTCTTGCCTTCCTGTTCACGTATCTTGTTGATTTCCCTCAATGTCTCAATGGCGGCCTCGCCATAAGCGGTGTAGTCGCCATCAAGCAGGAGGCGTCGGCGATTTTCCAGGCTCATGGCCCTGGGGCGCAAGCGACTGAACTGCTGGGCCACGGGGATGGGCCGGCCCATGGCCTGCTGCAATTGGAAGCCGATGTCAAGCTTGACTGCCGGACCCCACGAGTTCGGCCTGGCCTTGGCTATTTGCCCGAAGGAAGGATCCTCCAGGTCGATGAAACGTATCATGGTATCAGGATCAGATTTTGGCCGGCCGTCATTCAAAG
>CAZSAN010000040.1:0-4691 GCA_964604985.1 uncultured Candidatus Saccharibacteria bacterium
CTGGACGCGCTTGGGCTTGGGCATATCGCTGGTTAGCAGCAGCATGTCGCCTTCGCCGAGCAGCTTCTCGGCGCCCTGCTGATCGATGATGGTGCGGCTGTCCACCTGAGATTGCGTGGTGAAGGCTATGCGAGCCGGGACATTGGCCTTTATAAGGCCGGTTATGACATCTACGGAAGGCCGCTGGGTGGCCAGCACCAGATGTATGCCCACGGCGCGCGCTTTCTGGGCGATGCGGACTATCAGCGCCTCGACGTCGCGGGCGGCCGCCATCATCAGATCGGACAGCTCGTCTATGACGATGACTATGTAGGGCATGCCCTCCTCCTGTTTGAGGGCGTTGTATTCCTCTATGTTGCGTTTGCCGGCATCGGCCAGCGCGCGGTAGCGGCGCTCCATCTCGGCCACGGACCACTTGAGCGCGCTTATGCACTTCTCCGGCTCTGTTATGACCGGTGTTATCAGGTGCGGAATGTCGTCATAGGGCTTCAGTTCCACGCGCTTGGGATCCACTAGGATTAGCTTGAGGTCGGCCGGTGAATTACGATACAGCAGGCTGGTGAGTATGGTGTTGATCATGACGGATTTACCGGAACCGGTCTGACCGGCCACCAGCAAGTGCGGCATCTTGGCCAGATCGGTGACTATGGGAGTACCTGATATATCCTTGCCGATCGAGAAGCCCAAAGGAGACTTAAGCCCCTGCCACTGCTCGGACGTGAGTATGGAACTAAGACGTACGGTCGCGGCTTTCAGGTTGGGCACTTCGATGCCAACGGCGCGTTTGCCCGGGATAGGCGCTTCTATGCGTATACTGTGGGCTGCCAGGTCAAGCGCCAAGTTATTCTCCAGGGCCGTTATCCTGGTAAGCTTAACGCCCGTTGGGGGCTTGAGCGTGTACTGGGTGACGCGCGGGCCTATATTGGCGCCTTCCATCTCCACGTCTATGTTGAAGTTGCCAAAGGTGTCATGTATGATCTGGGCGTTCGAGTTGACGTCGCCGGCGTCGGCCTTGTCCTGCTTCTGATTCAATAGTGTCACGCTCGGGAACTGCCAGTCGGGATCGCCCGTGGTGGTCAAGGCGCTGTGGTTCTCGTCCGCGGTCAGCTTCTGCGCGCTGTTCTTTAGACTGGGCTGTTTCGCGGGCTCCCCGGGCGTATGGTGTTCGACCGGCACGCCCTCGTTGAGCTTGAAGCCGGGCGATTCCGCGGCCTTGGCTTTCAGGGCCGCAAGCTCGGACTCTTCTTCACCCTTAGGCCGCTTGAACAAATCCACGAGTTTCAGCAGCACCTTGGGCGATATGCTGAACGCAAAAAATATCGATAGCACCATGAATACGAAGAAAATCAGGGCGGCTGGCGTCCGATCTAGCACGGTCAGCACAGCGTTTCCGAAACCCTCGCCTATCATCCCGCCATGGCCGCCCGTCCAGGAACCGGCGGCATTTTTACTCGCGAACATGGCGTGGAACCAGCCGCTCGCGAATACCAGTACGCACAGCATGCCCAATAGGTTAGGCAACGGTATGTGACCGTCCTCGGACCTGAACTTATAGACTCCCCAATACGCCAATGCGACAGGCGTGATATACGCCGCCCAGCCGAAGGTCCAGTACGCCGCATGGAACATCTGTACCGGCAGCGGACCGCCCACGCCGAAGCCACCTATGAACAATAAGAAAGCTGCCAGCATCAGCAATATGGCACCGGCTTGGGCGAAGAATTGGGAATGCTCCGGAGCGGCGGCTTTCGCCGCCCTGGTGGACTTTCTTCTGGTAGTTTTTTTCTTTTTAGCCATTACCCTCGATTATATCAACTTCTATGGACCCTGTGATAGGGTGAAGCTAATTATAGCAATTTTTACAACTATAGTCAAGCTCCGTATCTTTATCGTATTGCAATAATGTTACTAATGTGATAAAGTTACGCCTAATATCACCGGTGGGCTGTTGATATGGTTTGTCGATGACAGAAGCAGGAAATACACCCCCATCACCTCAGCAACCCGCCCCACAAGGCGGCGTGATGGCCTTCATGCGGGAAAGGGTCAACTGGCCCGCCACGGTAGCCGTTTCGGCCGCCGCGACACTGGCCGCCAGCACAGCGTTCCACGAAATCCACTTTGCCGAAGGCTCGTTCATGGATGGCGCGCAGCAATTCCTGACGCCGGATATTTTCGGCGTTGATTATCACACCAGCACCTCCGCCCACCGCCAGGCCCATCATATAGTGCACCGGCGCAGCGAGCAGACCCCTACCTCATACTCGTCGTATCTGGATATAGGCGAGCAGGCCTATGCGGCTGACTTCAGCCACGATCCGGCAGCCGGCGAATATGTACAGCCCGATAGGCTGGCCGGCATCTTAGAAGACATAGCCGGCAACGTAAAGCTTGGCTACAAAGTAGGCGGCATCAAGGTTACCGGGTTCGCTTCGGCCGAAGACGAATCGCATGCGCCTGACGGCGGACTTATAACACCTAGCGAGAAGAATCTGCGTCTTGCGCAGAAGCGCGCTGACGTTGTCATGAGGGAACTGCGCAAGGCCATCGAAGACGATCCTGAGCTCGCTAAAGCCACTAGGGGTGTATCGTTCCATTACGGCCCCCCTGTGGAACAAGAACTCACTAAGAAGCAGCTGGATCGGGTCGAACACATGGCCCATGATGCAGGCTTTGATGACGCGCGCCAGCTCATAGACGCGTGGAATGCCGGCCAGGCCGATGTGCCCGAAGCCGACAGCGCAGCGCTGGCCGATCTGCTTGGCAAGGCTAGGAAGGTTGACGTCAGCGTGGCTTATCATTCGACCCGTGACGAAATCATCGACAAGAAATACTGCGTGCAATACGATATCACCGACATAACGACCCAGAAGCACCATCAAAGGGACCCTCTGCCCTTGCCGATACCGGTGATCATACCCATCCTTAGGCGCAGACGTGGAGGTTCCTACGCCATGGAGCCTGACGAACCCGGCGAAGGCGGCACCGGCGGGCCGGAGCCACTGACTGATAGGACAGATGAACGAGCAGACCATACGGTAGCCGAAGGCTCGGATGTGCTAGAGGGCGGGTCCACGGGTACATACCCTGAACCCGAAGCCGATGTTCCGGCCACGCCATCGTCAGATACGGCTCCTGAGAGGATAGGCTACACGGGGGGCCGCGCAAATGACGATCTGGCTATAAGGATGGGCCGCTACACGGTGAACGGCTTCTTAGGCCTGATAGCGGCCGGCGCGCTTCTGATAAACATATCCGGCGAGAACTGCCACGGCGACGGTCACACCCCCCGACCATTGTTGGTCGACCTGGTCTGGGAGACCATAGATGATGCTACGGGCCGGGGCGCCGACGTCTCGCAGGAGATAAGCCTAGGTATACCGTTCGTAAGCGGCGCGCAGTTGGACCTGAAGAGTGTCGACGGCAACGTCTGGAGCCTTAACGGCGCAAAGGCCTGCGAGCGACCATCCCGATCCGCAATACCGGCAAAACCACCACGCTGCTCTCAGGTCGACATAGTGCGCAGGAATGGCAAGACCGTGACCAAGAGGACGGTCTATCAGGCCCCTCCCCTGTCAACGCACCGCACCATCAAGCAGCACCGCTAAAACCCGCGGTAACTAAAAAAGCTTGCCCACTCGCAAGCTTTTTTTGGACTTAGACGCCTTTTAGCGCGCGACTTCTTTGCCGTATACGACCAGCGCATACAGGATCAGAGCGTCAACCACCATGGCGACTATTGACCAGACCGGGAATATTCCCAGGAAAGCCATGTTCACCAGGAACGAGAAGCCCATGAACACGATAGCGAAGATCCGTGCCCAATTGCTGCCATGCAGCAGAGAAAAGCCGGCTGCCAGCACTACTAGGCCTACGGCCAGGTCCACCCAGCCCCAGGCAGTGGTGTGAGCCGTGCTAAGTACCAGGCCGTTACCATTACCGCCTGTGACCAGTAGGTACTGGTTGTTGACTAGTGCGGTGATGCCCAGGAATGCCTGGGATATACCGCGCAGGATCATCAAGATGCCCGCGAAAGCGATCCAACCGGACCAGCTTGCAGCTCCATTGTTAGTAGCCATATTACCCTCCGTTGATATTGAGTTGATATTGGGCCGAGCTTTTAACGTACCCCGCGTTCCAGCCTGGCCCACCCGCCGAAGCACTGATATCCCTATCTATACTCGCGCATAGGTGTTTTGTCAACTTGCTACTGGGGTTAGTCTATGCGGGCGTCCTGTGTGAGCAGACGGGCGCGCATCTCTTCGAAGCGCTTCTGCTGTTCGGCAGCGATTTCTTCCGGTGTCTTTTCCTTGGCCGGTGGTTGGTCCGGTTTGCCGCCATCTGCCTGTTTGCCCTTTGGCGGCTGCTGGCGGCTGCTGGCCGCACCGCTTATGATGTTCACGACCGGGATCACTATGGGGCTGCGCTGCGTGTGTTCAAACAGGTAGTGCGTGACGTGCTCCTTGAGTTCGGCCTTGAACCGGTCCAGATCGACGCGCTTGAAGCGTTGCGACACGGCACGTTTCAGTTCATTGCGTAAGCCGTTCATTATCTCTTCGTTGTCGCGCATATATATGAAGCCGCGGCTGATGATGTCCGGGCTGGTAAGCAGCGAGCCGGTCTTTTTATCGACGGTAAGCACCACGGCTACCAGGCCTTCTTCGCTCAACAACACCCGGTCCTTGACCACG
>CAZSAN010000041.1:0-12757 GCA_964604985.1 uncultured Candidatus Saccharibacteria bacterium
CAAGGATTTTCATCCGCTGGTCGAGAAATCCGCCGATATATCGCGCCAAGAAGTCTCGCAGGCCAGGGAACTGGGCACCGATCCGGTCAGCGGCGAGCCCATATACGCCCGATACGGCCGGTTCGGCCCCATGCTACTAAAGGGCCGCACCGAAGACGAGGACAAGAAGCCGGTATTCGCTCCCATGCCCGAAGGCGCCACCATAGACACGGTCACGCTTGATCAGGCGCTTGAGATGTTCAAATTACCAAGGGTAGTAGGCAACACGGCAGACGGCAAAGAGATAAGGGCCAACATAGGCCGGTTCGGCCCCTATATACAGATCGACAAGACCTTCGTGTCCATAAAGCCGCATGATCCGCGGACCATCACCGAAGAAGAAGCCAGACAGCTGTACGATGAGAAGCTGGCCAAGGATGCCGCCAAGAACATCAAGGAGTTCGCCGGCGGTATCAAGGTACTGAACGGCCCCTACGGCCCCTACGTGACCGATGGCAAGAAGAATGCCCGCATAGCCAAGGAGCAGGATCCAGCGGCCCTGAGCGAAGAAGAGGCCAAAGCCATACTAGAGGCCGCTCCAGCCAAGAAACGAGGCTTCCGCCGCCGCAAGCCGGCTTCTAAAGCCAAGAAGTAGCAACCCCGTAAAGGTTGTGGATAAATAGTATTTTTACAACATAGAGTACGCACATATGTCATCATTATTGTGCTAGAATTAAATATAACCAAATAGGTGTTGACTTTTAAAATCATTAGTTTTATAATACTAGTAATGCTACTAGTAGATAACAGAGGAAAGCATGTCCCAGACATCCGTCGTACAGACTGAACAGCTCGTAAGCGATATCTTAGCTACCATCGACCGCGAAAGAGAGCGGGAGATAGTTTCGCGCCGCTTCGGCCTGTTCGACCGTAAGGAGACCCTGGAACAGATAGGGGAGATGCTCGGTATAACCCGCGAGCGCGTACGCCAGCTCGAAAAGTCAGTCGTGACCAAGCTTCGCGGCACGGCAGAGCAGGGAGGCCTACCCCATGTGGCGGACTTCGAAGCCAAGCTGCTTGACCTACTCCACGAATCCGGCGAAGCGGCTCGCGTAAGCGCCGTCACCAAGAAGCTCGCCGGCAACAAGGACCGCGAAGAGCAGGCCAGGGTAGCTTTCCTGAGCCAGCTCTGCCCCCAGATAGCCGTCATAACCGAGGATGATAACTTTTATTACAGCGTGGGCGTCAAATCGGTACGCGACGAAAAGGCGATCAAATCAAATGTCAACGAACTTATCGACACTATAAAGAAGCTCGGCGAACCCAAGCCTATCGCAGAGATAGCCAAGGCCGCGAAGATGGATGACCCCAAGCAGACCGAAGCCCTGGCCAGCCTGTCCAAGAAGCTTGCGACCCTGAACGGACGTTGGGGACTCATCAAGTGGCCCATGGTCAACCCTAAGAACATCCGCGACAAGATCTACGTGATCCTCAAAGAGAATGGCAAACACATGCACTTCAACGAGATCGCAAAGGCCATTAAGGATAGCGACTTCAAGCGCAAGGACGTCACCACGCAGGCCATCCACAACGAGCTTATAAAGGATAAGCGTTTCGTACTTATCGGACGCGGCATCTACGCTCTGAAGGAATGGGGCTACGAAAAGGGCACCGTGGCTGACATCATCACCCAGGTACTCAAGGACGCCAACGAGCCGCTGCACCGCGACGAGATCGTCAAGCGCGTCCTGAAGAGCCGCTTCGTCAAAGAGACTACCATATTGCTGAATCTGCAGGGCAAACCGCAGTTCAAGCGCGTCGCCAAGGCTACTTACGCCCTCGCCGAATAAGCACAGAGGCATCCCTATAACTCATGAGTTTCGCGCAGACCCTGGCCTTGAACAGGGAACTAAGGTCCCTGTCTCCGGACGAGATCGTAGAGGATTATTCGCAGCAGACCCGAGACGTCTTAGCAAGGACGGCTGATTCGTACATAGCGGAGCCAGTAGTCATATGCGCCCATAATGAAGAGGACGACATTGGCGCCACTCTGGTAAGCCTGGCTATGTCCGGTGCAGATGTGCGGCCGATCGTCGTAGACAACGGCAGTACCGACGGAACGGCGGCCATAGCCGAAGCCATGGGCGCAACGGTCCTATCGGAGCCGGAACCAAGCAAGATGAGAGCCTATAAGAGCGCCCTGAGGTTCCTAGGTGCGGACATCCTGGGCGACACGGTGTTATTCACCGATGCGGACACCATAGTCGGTCCCGATTGGGCAGAGAGGATGTCGGGTGTGGCCGCGAATCTGGATGAAGGTAATGGCGGAATTGTCTTCGGCCTGGTAATGTTCTCCCATAGCAAGAGCGGACTTACCAACGTGGTCAGGAACGTCAGTCACACATTCGCGCAGTTCAGAAACCTGGCTTCTAAGGGTATAAGACCGCCCATAGCGCGCGGCGCTAACTGCTCTATCAGCTTCGACGCAGATGGAGCTATATTTGAAAGACTCATGGGCATGAGACCCGACGTCTTCCCGCAGGATTTTGCCGTGATGGAAACGATAGTTGACGCTGGAGGCCTCGCCAAGGCCGATGTGCACCCTGATAGTACCGCCATGAGCAGAGGAGATAGGTATGACAGCTTGCGCGATTATATACTTGCCCGGCGAGGCCACTCCAACTATAGACAGCTATACGCCCGCGAATATGGTGAGGATCACCCCGCTTATTCGCAAGAAAAAGATTCCTGATCCAGACTGTACAAAATACGAACAGAATAGCCGTACTTATGCATAAAGGGCGTGAAGTACGCCAGCCGGTTCCAGGCAGCCTACCCGGGCAGAGCAGGCACATGAATGGTTATGAATGAAATCGCACGGGCAGCGCAGAAAAATCGGGCGATATACATAGCAGCAGAGCACCACGATCAGCCATAGACACAATGTCGCACAATGTAGATTTTACGACTCGAATATAGGGGTCATAGGTGGATGCCGATACCCCTGCCGTAGGGGAGTATTTAAAGGCTTCGGTGATTTGGGATGCGAATGTGTGGCGCCTAAGTAACGCTGCACTGCACAGCCCCTAGGCATCAGGCCTTATCACGCGGTGGCTCCCGGGGGACCCGCTTAAGACCCTATGGTGTCCGGACGTGATTTACAACACCATTTGACTTTTCCACAGTTGTGTCGTGAAATCATTGCTTTTTCAGCCTGTGGTTTCACTAATTTTCTCCCCTCACCTTTGCTCCCCCTTGCCGTGAAAATTTGACTTTTGCCCTGCTCCATATTTTCGTATAGTTTTTTCAATACGGGCCACAAATGTACATACCGAACAAATTGCGAACTAGCGGGGCAGCAGAATAGGGGGTCTACTTATAATATGCGCGCCCGTCAACGCGAACGTCGATATACTGCGACGGGGTTATGTGCTGCTTCGTAAGCTGGGACTGGGTAGCCAGGAATGTCCCTGCCTGCTGGCGGGCATCGCCGCTTTCCAGGTTGAACTTCACAGTATAGGGCTGGCCGCTTATACGGACGTCCAGCTCGCTGGCACCGGGCGGCAGAGTCATGGAGGCTACGCCTATATGTCTGGCCGAAAGCTCTGCTACGACCGTCATTATGAAGCTGACATCGACGGAACTCAGTACCTGTTTGTTGAGGGTAGCTCCCAGATTACTCTGATCATCGACCGTAGGTAGCTTGTGGCGGCTTGGCGCGGATAGGTTGCCGGCATTAAGTAGTGCCTTGCCGGAATTAGCGATCACGAATGCGCCGTTGCTTGCCTCGAGCACCAATGCCGGCTCGGATGTCTGCACGTAGACCGTGGGCCGCTTGCTGAGCAAAGGCAGCGTCACACTGACACTGGATAGCTCAGGGAACTCTTTCAGCATATGATCGCTCAGACCTCCGGTATCTACGGTGAGCTTGTTACGGTTCCAGGCAGAGCCCGCCAGATACCGGCTGGCGGCTTCCTGGTAGGCTGATTTATCCTGCAAGAAAGGATTCGAGCCTGCGCCAGATAATGTCACGACCCTGGCATCGCTTGATAGGCTTGCGACATTGATGGCAGACGCCATAAGGGCTATTAGCAGGACTACCAGGCCGAAACGACGCAACAGGAAGCTGCCTAGGCTTTTTGAAGAGGCATTGCCGCCGGATTCACGCGGAACGTTCCGACCGACGTTAACATCCTGGTCAGTACGCCGTGAACGGTACGCGAAGGCCGGTGAGGCCTTGGAAGGGCCGTCGTCCTGCCTACGGCGGCGACCCTCTGACAGAGCCGGTGCCTTACGCCTTAGCCTCACCGGCCTTCTCCAGGATGATCTTGGCTATGTTAGCCGTGGCATGCGGTTGGGCGAATGAAGCCAGCTTACGGCTTAACGTATCAGCGCGCTCAGGATCATGTAGTAGCTTGGCGATGTTCTTGGCAAGACGGTTGGGATCATCCATCAGCTCGTCCTCATCAATGATGATGGCGGCGCCCTTGTCCTGCATGTATCGGGCGTTGGCTAGCTGATGGCCGCCGGCCAGGAATGCGCTGGGTATGACTATACAAGCCTTGCCCTGCACCGCGAATTCAGCCAGATTAGTGGCGCCAGCCCGTGAAATGATCACGTCCGCCGCTCCGCTGTAACGATACACATCCGGTATGAAACCCATGACCTGGACCCTACCCTGCTCTTCTACAGGCAACGAACTGATATAGGTCTGCTTCATGAAGTCCTGATTAGCGCGTCCGGCCACGTGTACCACCTGGAGATCCTGGAAGTCCCTAAGCAGATGGGGTAGGATATCGGCCACCGCTTTGTTGACCCTTTGCGAGCCTAGGCCGCCGCCTATTATGAACAGCATCCGCGCTTCATCAGGCATCCTGATTTCGCGTCTGTACCGCTTCTTGAGCGCCGGCGTGACAGGTTTGAACTCCTTGTTGAGCGGTATGCCGGTAGTAATCGTCTTTGATGGAGGATAAGGATATATGTCCGCGGGCAAAGCGACGGCATGCAGGCTGGCCCATCTAGCTATCATCCGGTTAGCCAGGCTGGGAACCGGGTCGGAATCATGGGTTATATAAGGTATGTGCTTCAACGCAGCCCCCAGAGAGACCGGTACGCTTACATAACCGCCCCTGCTGAACACCACGTCTGGCCGCAGAGCGCCCATCAGACGCCAGCTTTGCAAGATGCCGGCCAGGACCAGGAATGCATCACGTATGTTCTTCAGCATCGTAGGTATGTCCAACAGCTGCTTCAGGCCTTCACCGTGATAACGACGGAACTTCCCGGCATATATGGCGTAGGTCTCGTCTATATTAGGGTCGTTAGACGGTATATCAAGCAGGCTGTCGCCGCGTTGGCCTATGTATATTATCCGGCTGTCCGGTTGTCTATGCTTCAGTTCGGCTGCCACTGCCAGCACCGGTGTTATATGGCCGCCTGAACCGCCACCGGTGAGCACTATGGTCGTATCGCTCATGAGTAGTCTGCCCTGCTGCGCAGACTCTCGTGTCTGAAGGCGCCAACTTCACGCCTGCGCCCTTCCCCGCCCTCGCTGATCCTGGGCGTGGTATAGCTGGTATACTGCGATATCTGGAACACCAGGCCGACGGCCGCGGTCATGAAGATCACGCTGGTACCGCCGTAACTGATGAACGGCAACGTTATTCCCTTAAGGGGCAGAAGGCCTATCATAGCGCCTATGTTGATAAGCATCTGCGTGCTGAGCCAGGCCAGTACGCCTACCACTAACAAGCGGCTGAAATCATCGCTCGTGCGTTCGACTATATAGCGCAGGCGCGCGAACAGCGCCACGAACACTCCAAGCAGCACGACGCTGCCTATGAAGCCGAACTTCTCGGCATAGATGGCAAATATGGAATCGTTGGCAGCCTCCGGCAGATAGCCATACGCCTGGACGCTACTGCCCAGCCCCAGGCCTATCATACCGCCCGATCCCACGGCTATCAGGGCCTGGCATGCCTGATAGCCGCTGCTTTGACAGTTAGACTGCGGGTGCAGATACGTTTCTAGGCGTGCCCGGCGGTATGGCGTGGCTGAAATCACCAATATAAGTCCTATCAATACTACGCCGCCTATGGCCATTATGCGCCCCAGGGGCAATCCTGCTATGAAAGCCATTACGGCCATCATCACTATGATCACACCGAATGAACCGGTATCGCTCTGCGCTATTAGCACTGCTCCGCCTATCAGGGCTAAGGCCACGAGCAAGGGCTTAAGCGTCTTTGAAAAATCCCTGACAGCCCCCTGCCTGATACGTTCCGCCATGAAGGCGGACAACCACACCAGTATGGCGAACTTCACCAGCTCTACCGACTGGAACGACAGGCTGCCCAGGCGCACCCAGCGATGAGCCGGATAGGCCGGATTGACCGGTATGATCAAAGCGAGCGCCGTAGCCACGCCTGCGGCCACTAACAGAGGCTTGTAGGATCTGCGCCACCAGCTCAGCGGTATCTGCGAGGTGACAATGAAGGCTACGGCGCTCAGGCCTATGGCCAGCAGCTGCTTGCTCACATAGTAACCGCCGCCGACATGGTTGGCCGCGGAAAGCGCCGGGCTTATGGCATAGACGACTATCAGGCCTATGGCGAGCAAAGCTATGCAAAGCGTCAGCAACCAGTAGTCAGGCCGATGCCTGCGCCCCAGTTCAAGCGACGAAAAACGGAGTTCCGACCGGCGTCTTGGAGCCTGCGGCCGCATACTCTACCCCTGTTTTCCCATCAGGAAGATGATCAGACCGATAACGGCTGACACCTGCCCGAGGATCCAGAAACGCATCGTGACCTTGGTCTCAGGCCAACCTATGGCCTCGAAGTGATGATGGATCGGCGAAGATCGGAATACCTTCTTGCCATGGCGCAGCTTGCGCGAGGTGCGGTTTATGATAACCGAACCGGTCTCCACCACATATACTGCGCCGATTATAGGCAGCACGTACACGGTATCGGTCTGCAAGGCTATTATGCCTAGGGCCGTACCCAGGGCGAAAGCCCCGACGTCGCCCATGAAGAAGCGTGCAGGATATATATTGAACCATGTATAGCTTAGCAAGGCGCCTACGGCGGTCAGACAGAAGCCTGCCAGAGCAAACTTCTGTTCCACTACGGCGATGATGGCATATGTCAGGAAAGATGATGCCAGCAGGCCGCCGGCCAGGCCGTCTAGGCCGTCACTGAAATTGACAGATATGGCCGTGGATATGACGACCAACCAGAACAGCGCTATTATGAAAATTCCTATGTGCCATTGGTCGACCCAAGGTATGTATATGGAATCGACTCCTAGCTTGGCGTAGAACCACCACCCCCCTATCAGCAGGATTATGCTATATAGGCTGAACTTAAGGCGGGCGCTCATGCCGGCCACCTTGCCGCCCAGGCCCCTGATATTCATGAAGTCATCCGCCAGGCCTATGGCGGCCGCGCCGGCCAGGCCGGCCAAAGGCAGCCAGGTCTGGCCCCGGCTCAGATTGGCTATAAGAGTAACTATGGCGATGGCCAATACGAATATTAGGCCCGCCATGGTCGGTATGTTCCTTTTGTGCTTCTCGGCGTGCAGCTTGGCATAGACCGTGGCCTTGCCGCCTGACCATGCCTCGGTGCGCTGGCGCTTCCACCACTCGTTCCTGTAAGCCACATGAGTGTATATGGGTGTGATAGCCATGCTAAGGGCGAAGCCGAAGAAGCCTAGCATGAGGATGCGAATGAGGTTGTGGGTAGTGATAGCGATGTGCAGGGTGTTCATATTTGGAAACTGCCTTATATTATAACATTTAATGTGTCTTGGGGTTCACGTATGAATTATCTATCAACATATGGGCCAGGTCGGCGAATACCGGCTGGCCACCATAGGAACCGGCATAGCCGGCTACGCCTGGTTTGATATTGTAAACCACGATGACGTATTGCGGTTTATCCCCGCCTACGAAACCGCCATACGTACCATTGAACTCAGTGTCGGAATATCCGCCGCCAGCCTTGGCGACCTGCGCCGTACCGGTCTTGCCCCCGACCATGTAATTGGAGTTGAAATTCATGTATGAGAAACCTTCGGCGTAGTGCTGTTGCACCACATATTCCATGAGCGGCACCATATCGTGGCTGACCTTGGCCGATACCACATCCTTCTTCTCGATCTTGGGTTTGACCGACTGGGTGCTACCATCAGGCTTCACGATGCTATCTACCAGCTCCGGGCGATAATACGTACCGCCGTTCAAGACCGATGAATACGCGGCCGCCATCTGCAAGGCCGTTATCTGCAGAGCCTGGCCGAACGAGGTGTTGGCATAAGTAAGCGCTATGGCCGGGCTGGACATATCGGCCGGCGGTACGTAGCCTGCGGATTCATAGCCCTGGGCCACGCCAGTGACCTTGCCCAGCATATAATGCTTGACCATGTACTTATTCCAGGCCTCTATGCCCTTCTGGTTTATGCGTCCGCCGCCGCCCATCTGCATGAGCTCCCAGGTAGCCCCGGTGTTAAGCGACAGGTTCAACAAGCTGGCTATGCTCTGATCCCGTGCACCGCCATCTTCCTCTATGTCGGTGATGTTGAAGCCGTCAACCACCCAGTGCGCCGGGTCGTAGAACGTCGTGTCCGGCTTTATGACACCTTGGTCAAGAGCTGCGGCGGTCGTAAGCACCTTCATGGACGAGCCCGGTTCGATGGCATTGGTCACCGCCGAGTTCTGGAATAGCTTTGAATCGCCCACGGACTGGTAGTTACCGGGGTCGTATGTCGGATAATTGGCCATGGCCCTGATCTTACCGCTGTTGGCGTCCATTATGACGGCACTGAGGCCCTGCGACCTCGTCTTGGCGTATTCATCCTTGAGGATCTTCTCCATCTGTACCTGCATGGAAAGGTCCAGGGTCGTCACTATGTTATCGCCATCGGTCGGCGATGTCTCTACATTGCCCTTGCTAGCGGCCAGCGGTACGCCATTGGCATCAGTGACGGCCTTCACCTCGCCCGGCTTACCGGATAATCTGTCATTGAGGGCCTGCTCCAAGCCGTACTGGCCATTACCCTCGTTATCGACGAAACCAAGCGTCTGGGCAGCCAGCTCACCCTGGGGATAGACACGATAATCCTGGGCCTGGGTGCCTATGCCGGGGATCTTCAAGGCCAATAGCCTGCGGCTCTTCGAGCTGTCCAGCTTCTTGGCCAGAACGACATAGCGCGTATCCTTGGTCCTCATGAGTTTGGCATATTTGCCGGGGTTACCGCCAATGACGCCTGCTATCTTGGACGCCGCGCCGTCAGCGTCCTTATCGCTCTTCATGAATGACGGGTCGGCATAAAGCGTGTAAAGCTTCTGGTTCAGCACTATGGGCACCACCGAGCCGCCCTCGTGAGCCTCGATGACGCCTCGGGTGGCCGGTATCTGATACTGCTTGAGCTGATCGCTTAGAGCGGCCGCTTTGTAATAATCATATCGTATGACCTGTACGTAGAACAGGCGCAGGCCGAAGACACCCACCACGAACAGCAGGAGCCCGTACCATATGCGTACGCGCGATATCGATTGCACCTGGGAGTTTTTGTTTGACGGAACCATGTTATCTCTATTATAAGGCGTCATACCTGGTAACGGTAATCCATACCCGGCAAGACGCGCTTAGTTCCGGACTGTGGACGTCGGCGCTACGGAGACCATGTTCTTGGCCACGGAGCTGTTGCTGACACGGTTGAGCGACTGCAGGCGCGCCGAAGCCACCTCCAGGTCATCGTGCTGGCTCTGGAGCTTCGCCTGCTGCTGCTGAAGGCTGTTGATCTGGTAGCCGTAGGCGTTGGTCTTCGTGACCTGCGTCAGATATAGCAGACCGAGCAGACAGGCCAGCACGACCAATATGATGGTATTGCTGACCGGCCCTAGCGACCTGGCTCTTACCTGGAAGCTGACCGAGTTCTGATTCCGACCCTGATACCTGGTACGGTTCATGGCCAGCGAGCTTGAATATGTCATATCCTTCTCTTCGTTTTTATTTTTGTTTTTGTTTCGTAGGTCCGGTCCCCGCGAGCGGGGACCGGAACGCTGCTGGCCTACTAGCGCACTTTTACGTGTATCTTGTAGGCCCGGGAGCTACCTTTTACCTGAATGGGCATCGGTGTTCCCTTTCTTTTTTATTTTCACTGCGGCCCTCAGCTTGGCGCTGCGGGCACGCGGATTAAATACGGTTTCAGATGGGCTGGCACTTGCCGGACTGGCAGTAAGCAGCCGGAGGCTTGCATCATAGCGGTCACCGGAGGCCTCCTTGAAAGCCCTCTTGACCATGCGGTCTTCCAGGCTATGGAAGCTGATGACTGCTATCCTGCCGCCCGGGGCTAGCATATCCAGCCACAGAGGCAGGCTCTGCTCAAGCTGGCCTAGCTCATCATTCACGGCGATACGTATGGCCTGGAAAGTGCGCGTAGCGGGATGTATCCTGCTGCGCCCCGGCCAGGCACGGGCGGCTATCGCCGCCAATTCGCCAGGGGTAAGGACCGGCCTGGACCGCACTATACCCCGTGCGATCCTACCGGCTTTCGGCTCCTCGCCATATCGTTCCAGGATGTCCTTCAGGTCCGCTTCATCATAGGTGTTCACTATTGTTTCAGCGGTAAGTTCCTGAGACGGGTCCATCCTCATGTCGAGCGGGCCGTCCTTCGTGATGGCAAAACCTCGCTTGCCCTCGTTAAGGTGCGGTGACGATACCCCCAAATCGGCCAAAATAATATCGAACTGCCGTTTTTCCGCTGACAGTTCACGGGTCACGGACAGGAAATCCTGCCGCCTTATGCTGACGGAGTCGTCCGGGAACTCTTTGCGAAGGATCCTGATCGCATTACTGTCCCTGTCGACAAGTACCGATCCGGATACGTTTCCGGTCCTTTCCAGTATCGCCCGCGCATGCCCTCCGTATCCGGCCGTCAGGTCGAGGTATTTCTCCCCTGCCTTAGGGTCCAGGTATTTCAGGATTTCATCGAGCATTACCGGATGGTGCATATTTTTATTTTGGTTTTTGTTTTGGTGCATCTTTTCTTGTTTTTGTTTTACAAGGCCACCTATCCGACAGTCAGCTTTTTGTTTTTTTGAGTGTTTTTGTTTTTGCGATAGTTCGGCTCATTGTACGAGTACGATTTGCCAAACAAAGTTTGAGAGACTTATGTGTGAGGTGGAGTTTTGGGAGGTGTTTTTAGACAAGGTGCGAGATTTTTTAGCCTGGTTTTCTCTCTAGTTCCAGGTGCTGATTGTCGGATAGCTGGCCTCGAGCCAAGTGAGGTGCTTATTATCCGTCCGGATTGTTAAGGAGCCATTATGCGCCAGTATTGGCCGACGCCTACAGCTACGATATCCCGGTCGATGCCAGCGTAGTCGAGCAGGTGCTGCTCGAGCGTGACCCGTCCTTGTTTACCGTCGGGCTGCATCTCGACCTTCCCCATCCTGAACTGGACGTTCAAATCGGCGATGCGCTCGTCGAGGATATCTCCGGCTAGGCGAGGTTCGACCAGGTTCTCCCATACATCCTTGGGATATAGGTGGAGATACTTGCCGAAGCCCCTGGTAACGACTGCCCCGCTCGCGAACTTATCACGAAGCTCCGGCGGTATAGTTAACCGCCTTTTGTCGTCGAGCTTGCGTTCGAAGTAGTCTACCGTTGCCATTGACACCCTTTAAGCTGCTAGTGGTTTTGTTTTTCAAAATGGATCGCTATTTTGCCGTTCCATTTCTACCCACTGCCATGAGTGTACTACCCACGATAACCCCCAAGCAAGCCGCAAATAGTAAAAAAGTGGTGTTTCTGACACCACTTTTCCACAGATTTTTCAGGGGCGGCACCACAACCTAGCTATATAGTGTCCACAGCCCTTCACCAAACGCTATTTAGTAATTATCCAGCCGGCTGGTCTATTTCGGAGTTGGGCAGTATGATCTGCGAACCCCCTTGCACCGAACCGCCCTGCTGGGCCTCTATGATGCTGGAAACGGTGCCCGTATCCAGCTGATGATCCTCCCTTGTATGTTCCGAGGCAATACTCCAAGCATAATCAGTGTCTCCCACCTTGAAGCGGGTAACATCTTCGGGGTTTATTTCACCTGACCTTATTTCTGCAGCCACATCAGGTAATGGCTGGGATAATTCGGCGTTCAATGCATCCTGGCTATGGGCGTTCCCAGCTGCCCTTATACCTAGAAAGCCCGTGACGCCTAGGACTCCGAGTCCGGCTCCAAGTAGCGTCCGGCGCAGTGCGAAATTCGGCCTTGCATCCGGTTTTTCTGTTTTTTGATTTGTCATGTTTGTTATCCTATCATATTAGGTTAAAATGGTCAAGCTTATAAGGGGGTTAATGTTTGCCAGAACGGCTGGGCGTCCTCTGGTTCACGCTGTAGCTTACATAGTGCGGACCGGCCTCTTCCCTTTCCCTGCGCAAAGGATTGTTGCCGCTATCCTCTGAATTGCTTCCCGCAAGTTCGAAAGCCGGCTGGCTAGGTACCACTATCTTGCTGGCACCCTTGTCGGGCAGCTCAAGCATACCCAGGGTGACGGCAGCGGTCATGAGCAACAGGCCGGCCTGCTGCGTAACCGTTGCCAGTTTCTGTACTGCTTTATCAGTGTTTTTTGTTTTAGTAGTCACGTATATAACAGTAGCAAATATTAGGCGATTTGTCAATGTTATTGTTGTATCTCTATGTGGGAGCTGGGGCAGTTGTATCGTCTAGACGTCTATGTCGACCGGCTGGCCGGTCTCCAGCTTGTGGAAGGTTATG
>CAZSAN010000042.1:0-5275 GCA_964604985.1 uncultured Candidatus Saccharibacteria bacterium
AGGCCAGCTGTTCCTTGGCCTTCTTTTCGGCTCGCTCCTGGACCAGGTTGATGATCTTTTCCATCTCTACGATGTCGAGCGGCTTGGTGGAACGGCTGCGTGCTACCCGCACGGTCGTGGTCGTGCCCTTGACCAGCTCGCCTGCGATGCCGATTATGGCCGTGCGCACGCTGACGCCGGCCTGCTGTTCGGCCTGATTCAAAGCCTTGTCGCAGTTATCTACCACGGCGGCGATATCGGATATGGCGCCGGCCTGCATATCGTTCAAGCCCTGATGCGAACGGCCTACGCCTATGATATCTACGGTGCTGTCGTTGACATTGATCTTGCCCACGAGCGCCTTCACGAATTCGGTCCCGATATCAAGGGCTACCAGATACTGGTCGCCGCTTTTTCCAGTCTTGGAACGCGCCGTGGCCGCAACCTTGTTTGCGCTTTCGAGCGCTTTCTGAGCAACGCCGCTGCTGGCATTCTTAAGCTTTCCAAGCATATGCAGTATTTTACCACAGTTACAGCTGAAAAATACCTGACAATATAGATGTGTAGCTTACTGTAGGACGGCCTTGATGCGGCGTATGCCGGAGGAGCTGGATTCTTCCTTGATGATCTTGAACCGTTTGCCGCCTTCTTTCAGCTGCGCGGTGTGCTCTACGTGGGGCCCGCCACAGATCTCGAAACTGAAGGGTTTGTCGGCGTCGTCAGCCTTCATTGAATAGACCTTCACCATGTCGCCGTAACGGTCGCCGAACTGACCCAGAGCGCCTTTTTCTTCTATCGCGACCTTGGTGGGGTATTCTTTGAATGAAACTTTCAGGTCTTTATCAATTTGTTCGTTCACTATATCCTCGACCCTCCTAACCTCCTCGGGGGTCACCTTCCGTGGATGGCTGAAATCGAAACGGAGCCGTTCCTCGGTAATGTTGGAGCCGCGCTGTATGACGTGCCCGCCCAGCACGTCACGCAAGGCCTGGTACATAAGGTGGGTGGCGGTGTGGTACTTCTTGTGCTGCATGGTTTGGCCGCCCAACCCACCTTTGAAAACGCCTTTGCTCGCGGTCTTCGACCGCTCGCGCTGTTCACTCATTTTCTTATCAAACTGTTCGCGCCATTTAGGGTCAAGTTGAATATCCCTTTTGAAGGCTTCCTCCACGCTGAGCTCTAGCGGGAAGCCATAAGTATCGTAGAGAGTGAATATGAACTCGCCTGCTATTCCGAATTTGTTGTTGTTATGCTCTACATCTTGCTTATATTGCAAGGCTCTCTCAAACACCTGAAGGCCTTTGCGCAGAGTTTGGCGGAAGACCTTTTCTTCCTTGGCCAGGATCTGTATGACGTCGGCTCGGTTCTTGGCGACTTCTGGGAAGTCTTCGTGGTACACGTCGGCTATCACCGGCACGACCTGCTCCAGGAAGTTCTGTTCTATGCCGAGCTCGAACGCGAAGCGTATGGCCCGGCGCAGCAGGCGGCGCATCACGTAACCCTGCTCCTTGTTGCTGGGCTTGATGCCGTCCACGGCCAGGAAAGTGGCGGCGCGCAGGTGATCCGCGATGACGCGCATGCTTTCGGTATGGCTTTCGTATTTCTTGCCGGATAATTCCTCGAGCTTGTCAGTGACAGGCCTGAGCAAGCTGATGTGGAAGATGTCCGGATCGTTGAGTTTGGCCGCGGCTATGCGCTCCAGGCCCCCGCCGAAATCCACGTTCTGCTTGGGTAGTTTGTCGAAGCCCTGTTCGGTCTTCACGTATTCCATGAAGACGCTGTTGCCAATTTCCAAAAAGCGTCCGCAGTCGCAGTTAGGGTGGCAATGTTCGCCGTATTCCGGGTCGTGCTGCACAAAATCGAACTCGTAGAACACCTCGCTGTCCGGTCCGCCGGGTTCGCCGGCCGGCATGTCATCAATCTTACCCGCGCGGCACCACCAGTTCTTGCTGGCGTCGTAGTAGAAGATGCGGCCGCCCCGCATGCCTTTCTTGGCGCCATCTTCTTCCGAGCCTACATCTACCTGCTTGGCATCGATTTTCTTATTTTGAAAGAGTTTTTCCCATATGCCAGCGCTCTCGGTATCCTTGGGGATGCCGTTCTTTTCGTCGCCGATGAAACAGGTCACGTAAAGTTTGGCGGGGTCCAGGCCGACCACGTCCGTCAGGAACTCGAAGAACCAGGGCAATTGTTCCTGCTTGAAATAATCGCCCAGGCTCCAGTTGCCAAGCATCTCGAAGAACGTGGTGTGGCGATTGTCACCGACTTCTTCTATGTCCTGGGCGCGCAGGCAGGTCTGGGAATCCGCTAGCCGCTTGCCTTCCGGATGTTCTTCTCCCAGCAGATAAGGTATGAGCGGCTGCATGCCGGAACCGGTGAACAGCGTGGTCGGATCGTTATACGGCACAAGCTGGGCGCGCGGTATCACGTTATGTCCGCGCTCCTTGCAAAATTCCAAGTAGGCCTTACGAATCTTCTGGGCTGTCATATCTGTTAATTGTACCAGATTAGTGGGCGGCTATATATTCTACTGCGTCCAGGATATCGTCGGCCGTGTGGGTAGCATCCTTGGAAACGACAGGGTGGTTGCCGGTCTTCACGAGAATAGTTCTGGTGCCTGCCGCCTTGCCGGCCTTTATGTCTGATTCCCTGTCTCCGATCGACCAGGAATTCTTCATATCCAGCTCGAACTCCCTGGCTGCATCGAACAGCAGCTTGGGTTTAGGCTTCCGGCAGGCGCACTTGTCCTTGTCGGCGTGCGGACAGTAATAGGTCTTGGCTATCTTTATTCCTGTGGACTCTAGCAGATCCACCAGGACTCCGTTAAGGCGTTGGAAATCTTTCTCCGTCTGGCGGCCTTCGGCTATACCTGCCTGGTTGGTAACTATGAACACCCTGTAGTTCAGCTTCGCCAGCCGCTTCATGGCTTTGAGCACGTCCGGAAAAAGGTGCAGCTTGGACATCCTGTCCACGCAGAGGTCGGGCGGATCGACTATGAGCGTCCCATCACGGTCCAGGAATACGGCTTTCATTGGTTCTCAGTATAACAAAACGCTTCCGTTAAACCGCGAAGGCTGCTCTGGTATCATTAGCGTGCATGTACATACTTAATGACATTGTCTGGCGTGCAGCGTTCGTTTATCCGGTATTGCTGGTGCTTTTCATATTTGACGCCTTCCGGCTCAGAGCTCCGGTCAGTACCAAGTGGCTGTGGGCGCTGATAATGACGTTATTGCCCTTGCTAGGCATGGCCCTATATGTGCTGTACGGGCGCAAGAAGTATTTCAACCTGGTACTGGCGGCGCCTAATCTGCCGACGCCAGGATCTGCTACGGCCGTACCTACGATGGCACCGCAGCCGAAAGTACATGCCTTTCCCATCATATGCGCTTTTCTAACGACATATGCCGTAGCCTTCATGCCTATATTGTTATCGAATTCCATACCGGAGTATGTCAGCGCATGGTCAGTCATGGTACTGCCCGCGGCGGGCTATACATATGCCGCCATGAAGCAGGATAGGAGCGGCAAGATAGCCAACATCTGTGTCGCCGTCATCGTCATACTGGCCGGCTTGTTCTACTATTGGTGGCGCAACTTTACTTTTTGATCAGGCCATTATGCCGCCGCCAAGGACCCGGTCGCCGTCATAAGTGACGGCTGATTGGCCGGCTGCGATACCGCGCTGAGGTTCATCCAAAGCCAGGTCGGCGCCTTTGAGCGTGCAGCCTACCAGCGGACCGCGGTATCGCAGCCGCGCCTCGTACTTCTTGCCATCGGGAGCCGTTCCGTTTATCCAGTGCAAATCCTGCAGCGCGACCTCTTTAGACCAAAGTTCCTTGTCGTCAAGATCGGTCGTAACGTAAACGGTATTGGTCTTCATGTCCTTGCGACTGACGTAGTAAGGCAGACCGCCTCCTACATTCAAACCGTGTCGCTGGCCTATGGTGTAGAATATAGCTCCGTCATGGCGTCCCACTTCATGGCCTTCCTGGTCTACGATAGGTCCGTCAGGCTGGGGGCCTAGCTCGTGCGACAGGAATTCCTTCACGCCTACCTTGCCTACGAAACAGATGCCCTGGCTATCCTTCTTGTCCGCCGTGGCCAGGCCGAGTTTCTTAGCCAAGGCGCGCACTTCGGGTTTATGCATTGCTCCAATAGGCATCAGGCTTCTGCGCAAAGCGTCTTCGGTGACGCGATAAAGAAAATAAGACTGGTCTTTGTTGGGATCAAGCCCGGTGAACAGCTTTCCATCCTTAACCCGCGCGTAGTGGCCGGTGGCGATCATGTCCGCGCCATCATCCAGGGCGGCGTCCATAAACAACTTGAACTTGACCTCCTGATTGCACATGATATCCGGGTTCGGCGTCCGCCCGGTCTGGTATTCACGCACCATATAGTCGACCACGTCGCGGCGGTATTCCTTCTGGAAGTCATACATCCTGAACGGTATATCCAGCTGTACCGCCACACGTTTGGCATCCTGATAGTCTTCGCGCCAAGGGCAGACAAAGCCAGGCAGGTCCTGGCTCCAGTTCTTCATGTATATGCCCGTCACCTCGTAGCCTTGCTGCTTGAGCAAGGCCGCCGTCACCGACGAATCAACCCCGCCGGACATGCCGACATAGACTTTCTTTGCCATATATTACCTATTTTAACAGAGTAGGGCTTGTCAGACGTCCAGGAAGACTACGACCTGATCAGCTTTCACGTGTATGATGCCTCCGGATATACGTATGCGTCGCTCGCCTTCATCCACGGTGCGTATGACGATCTCGCAGGCCGGCAGCAAGGATATGAAATTGTGGTGCCGCGGCAGTATATCGAACGGTCCGGTGGCGCTTTCCGCGCTCAATGAGAATGCCAGTCCATCATAATAATTCCTGTACGGCGAGTGTATATGGACGCGCATGCCGGCCTGTTTACTGGTCTTGTTGAAGTCTGCTAGTGCTCGGCGCTGTTCAGTCTCGCTCTGGGTCTCAGCCTGAATCGGCGTATCGCGGCCTATGACCTTCTGCTCGTCGACGCCTCCTTTGGGCTCATCGCTCATACCAGGATCTCCTCTATGCTCTTAAGGGTCTCCTCGCGGCTGAACAGATCGCCGGGTATACCGGTGTATTTGGTCATAACGCTCATGTTCTGGGTAAAGTTCGCAATCAGCTTCTTGGCCTTGGCGTAATCGGCCCTGTCAGCCGGACTTAACTCCGTTTCACCTATTATGGCTATGATGTTCTTGAGTGAATCGTATTTTTGCAACAAAGCCTGGACCTGGACGCTTAGCAGATAGTGGCGCTCA
>CAZSAN010000043.1:0-3400 GCA_964604985.1 uncultured Candidatus Saccharibacteria bacterium
CTGCTCTCCGAAAGAGAGTTGAAGCACTATCTGGAACACGCTCCCGCAGACTACCATCCCACGCATCTTTCGTAAGCACGTCGCTTATGGTAACCTGTAATCAAAGAAGGGTTCGTCATATGTCTCGACGAGGTAAACACAAACTGTCGGAAGGGTGGGCATGACCCGTTTCCTGTCAGAATCTCTTCAGGCCGAAGAGCCTTTCTTCCGTATGGCGGTACAGCGGATGGAAGCCGCGCGCGGCCATCAGAACATGGATATCAGGCTATCCAGCCAGGTGCAACGCCAGACCAGGGAGAAAATCAAAGCCCTAGGGCTTGATCCAGATGACACCACGCCGGAAGAGCTCTACCATGCCCTGCAGGAAAGGCTTAAGGCGGATGATGCCCGGCTGACGAAGGTCCTGCGCACCATGGCGGCCACCCATGTATCAGCTGAAGCGGAGGTGGTCTCAGGTATGGTCCATGCTCTGCGCAACCTGCCGGATTCAAAGAAGTGCTTTGCCATGAAGAACAGCGTACTACGCTCCGTACTCAAGAAACAGCCGCCCAAGAAAGCCATGAAGCGCCTAGGTTACAGGTCCATGGACTCGTTCCTGAAGCATGAGCCCCCTGTCTCGGTGCTGGCGGCAGCTTACTTGACCGAAGGCGTGACCTGGCAGCACCGGCTGCTGGAAAGTTATAAGAAACTGGGTCCGTCTGACTTTGAAGAAAGGAATATGGACATACTAAGGCCCGATTCTGCGCGATGGCGCGATCTGTCCCAGGATGCCGTCAGCCGTAGGCGGCATAACATATTATGCATAAAGGAGCTGGGGGCGTTGGTCATGCTGCCCTTGCCGGAGGATGCGCCTAGCGGTGCAGTGACAGCCAGCTTAAGCCTTGCGCTTCATGACCTCAATGGTCTCCGTGCCGCCAGCAGCTTCCTGAAGCTATGCCAGGTACGGCCCGATTTCGGCGATCTTGTCAGGTTGGTCGCGAGCGATGAGCCCCAGCTGGCCGTACGCCTGCTGGATCAGCCAGTCTCTTGGCAACTGGTGCAGCAGTATTATGCGGATATGTCGGAAAAATTCAGGGAGACGGCTTTCGAGCCCCATGTACGGGTGGACGACATAGCATGGCATTCGGTCGAGGAGTCATTGACGGCCATCGATCCCGGCCTGAAGTTCTGGCAGGACAGCTCGCATCTCGGAGTCCTACATAGGCGCTCACCGGTTTCCATGAACGTGGTCGACGCGGCCCTCAACCGCTGCAAACAACTACCTTTCGAGAGGCGCATGGCACATTATTTCCAGAAGTCCCTATGGCATGAGCTGATGTTGCGCTATATGGACGCCGACGACATAGAAAGTTCAGTCATGCAAACGCTGCAACCGGAGATGGTCGAAGAGACGGTGGCGGTCTGATCATGAAGGGTGGGGTTTATCAGATCTGTGTTTCCGGAGCTGCCAGGGGCGCGAGCGTGGAAGAGGGCCGGCTCCTGGCAGCCGAGCTAGGCACGGCGATAGCTAAGTCCGGACATAGTCTGCTCACAGGCGCTACCGTCGGCTTGCCGAATTTCGCCGCCGAGGCGTACAAGAAGGCTGGAGGTTCCATGAGCGTAGGTATAAGCCCTGCCGCTTCGAAGGCCGAGCATGTGCTCAAATACCGCCTGCCTATCGAGGCTTACGACACAATACTCTACACCGGCCTGCATTACGTGGGGCGGGACATGCTCCTTATAACGTCCAGCGATGCAGTAGTAAGCGTGGGCGGGCGGCTAGGTACGCTTCACGAGTTCACCATCGCCATAGAAGCCGGCGTGCCAATAGGCTTTCTGCAGGGAGCAGGCGGCATCAGCGATGAGATACATTCGCTCATGAGGTTGGCGGAGCCGCTTCCGGGTGATTCTGCCGTCATGTTCAGCGATTCCGCTGCCAAACTCATACAAGATTTGGGTAAACACCTTGACACGCAAAACGCCAAGTACCATAATCTCTACAGATAAAACCATAAGCGGAATAACAAACATGTCACTAAAAAATCTCAACCAGAAGGGCTTCACCGTAATAGAAGGCTTGCTAATACTGGTAATCCTGGCAGCCATAGGCGGCGTAGGCTACTACGTCTACCAGGCCAACAACGATGCTACGGACACCCAGAAGGCCGCTCAGACCAATGCCAACACCGCGGCGCCTCATAAGCAAAGCGCAGCGTCTGCCGTGGATGTACAGGTTATCAGTGCTAGCGGAACCGTTAGCGTCGAGAAGTCGACTAAATTGACCTCGAACAAGGACCAGCTTGGCATAATAGAAACACTATCCAAGACTTGTACCAAGGATTCGCCCTACCTGACGGTCAACTCCAGCGTATTCACGGACAGCAGCCTGTTCGTGCAAGACGGCAAATATGCAACCATAGACGCCGGCTGTAACATAAAGGCGACGTCGACGGATCAATTCTCAGGCTCCGGCCTTCGCGTATATCTACACGAGGAGTCAAGCGGCAAATGGGTAGAAGATGCATCTACCCAGATGGGAACGCCTCTTTGTAAGGATGTGGATAGCAAGGGATACCCCGCCAGTGTCATTCCTAAGTGCTATGAAGAGGATGGCACTACTACCCGCGCACCGAAACAATAACCCAGCAAATAATGAAAATACCAATGAAACAACTGAACCAAAAAGGCTTCGCATTAGTAGAAGGCTTGCTAATACTGGTAATCCTGGCAGCCATAGGCGGCGTAGGCTACTACGTCTACCAGGCCAACAACGATGCTACGGACACCCAGAATGCCGCGCAGACGGCAGCTAACAGTGCCACACCACCTAAAACTAAGACGAACTATGTGGCCATCAAAGAATGGAGCGTCCGTTCACCCTACGACGGCAAACTAGACCTAAGCTATACCATCAAAGACAACGGCGCCGACTTTTCTTCTAAACAGTTGTCAGATGCCACAAATGGAGGCTGTGTCGGATACGGAGGACATATAGTAAGGTATATGCCCAATGAAGAATACGGAGTTGGAGGGGAGACGGCGTCCCAGGTAGCGAAGGATCCAAATGCCTCAGTTACATACAAGGTCGTAGGAAGTTATTATTACTTCTTCGTTCACGACCAAAGCCTTTGCCCTGACATATCCGACCCTAACTCGGCCGCCGCCAAATTACAGAGCCAAACAGAAGATGCAGTTAAGGCCTTGGTGCCTAAGTTAACGGCCGCTCCAAAACAATAGATTTCAGTAGGGGCTATGACGGCTTGATACAATTAGTAGATGGCCAAGTTTAAGCTTAAAAGTGATTATAAGCCGACAGGCGACCAACCGTCGGCCATAAGCAAGTTGTCCGAGGGGCTGGAAAAGGGTCTGCGTGATCAGACCTTGCTCGGCGTGACGGGATCAGGCAAGACGTTCACCATGG
>CAZSAN010000044.1:0-1610 GCA_964604985.1 uncultured Candidatus Saccharibacteria bacterium
TTCCCAGGGGTCCCCGATCAACGCGAGCCTAAATGGTTCCGCCGTCAGGTGGAGACACGTGCACCTCACAGATTTGCATTGATGTTTCGCCGGGGTGGGTTGAAGGGTGTTTCAAGGACTTGACCACGTTCGAGTCCCTAAACAGGCCAACGAGCGGTGCCCACCCCCTCTCGTTGGCCTTTTTAGATTTCAGCCGTTTGTGTACCGGGTGTCAGCAATTGGTGTACGTAGTGCGTATAATTTGATACGGCCATTCCAGCCGTAGCGGCTACGAGTCGCAAGTCATGCGCCAGGCTGGCAGCTTCAAAATCGGCTATGTCCAGGGTAGCTCTTTGACGGGCGTTCATGGCAAGGGCTTCTTCTTCGCTGAACCGGCTACGTTCAGTGACGCCCTCTAGGTTATGACGATGGGAGTGCACTGCATAACTGCTTATTATGCCGGGTCGCTGTGCGAATCGCACCTCTTTCCACTGATCGTGTAGATCAGGGTCATCAATTGCATCGAATAGCTGGTTGATATGTTCTGGTTCGTCTGCCCTAGGGCCTATAAGGGCCATTGATCCGCGGCGGACGTCGCCTACCTGCGGAAGTTCGTCGATCATCGCTCTGCGTAGCCAGCGGAGCATGAAGCTGTCCTTCTCTGGATCTCCGATTTTCGCGCTGGTAAATCGATTGCCTGGATATAGCGACCTTTCTACCTCGTGGGTCACCTGACCTAAGGCATTGGCCACGAGCAAACCGCCAGCAGCGGGCAACATAGGCCCTATTAAGGCGAGCTCCAGGGCTCGCTTCTGACCGCTTACAATCCACGCCTCACCTTGTTTTGCCATAATTTTATTGATTATATCATAAAATTAAATTTATACTAGGAAGTTGCGGGTCTCGTGCGGGAACTGGGACCCATACAGGTATTCGGTCAGGATGGCCAGGACCTCCTGCCTCATGTTAGGCACTTGCTTCTGCTGCTCGGGGCTGAACTTCTGTAACACGAAATCTTCACTTTTAATAGCCGCGGGCTTCTTCGGGCCGACACCTATGCGTATACGCGCGTAATCCTCGCCTATGTGTTGGCTTACCGACTTGATGCCGTTATGGCCGGCCGGCGATCCGCCTATGCGCAGACGGATCTGCCCGAAGCTGATGTCCAGCTCGTCGTGTATGACCGCTACATTGTCGATACTTATCTTATAGAAATTCATTACGGCCTGGACCGATTCCCCGCTGTTATTCATATATGTAGCTGGCTTTATGGCTATGACACGGTTCTGGCCCAGGCGGCCGGTGCTGAGTGTGCACTTCAGGTCTTTCTTCTCTACCCACTGTTCCATTTCTTCGGTCTTTTCCACGAACTCGTCGATACACATGAAACCTGCGTTATGCCTGGTCTGTTCATACTTCTTACCCGGATTGCCCAGACCTACCAGCAGTACGGTCTTATTCAAGCCGACCGTGATGTAGTTGAGCGGATCGCTGGTCTGCGGCCGGCGCGTGAGCCATGACATCTATGAAGCCTCCGTCTTTGTCTTCGTGGTCGAATTTGGCGGGCGCGCCGAAGGCAGCTACGTTCCGCCCCATCTCGAAAACGGCCAGATCGTACCCGGCCAGGTCGT
>CAZSAN010000045.1:0-5189 GCA_964604985.1 uncultured Candidatus Saccharibacteria bacterium
CCCGACCGGGTCAAGACCATGCAACGCAACTGGATCGGCCGCAAAGAGGGCATCAATATAACCTACAAAGTTGCTGACAGCAATACCGAAGAAGAAATTACCGTGTTCACCACCAGGCCTGACACTAACTTCGGTGCTACTTTTCTGGTCCTGGCGCCAGAACATCCTTTCGTCCAGAAAGTGATCAGCCAAGAAATAATACCCGAAAAAGGCCCGTCGCATTGGCAGGCCGTCGAAAATTATGTGCGCAAAGTACAGGCGAAAAGTGATATCGAACGTCAGGAGGAGGGCAGGCTTAAGACAGGGGCTTTCACCGGACTTCACGTAACGAATCCGCTTAATGGCCGCAAGCTGCCTATATGGGTCTCGGATTTCGTCTTGGCAGGGTTTGGCACCGGGGCTGTCGTCGGGGTACCCGGCCATGATATGCGTGACTTTGAATTTGCCAAGGAATTCAAACTGCCTATCGAACGCGTAGTCATAGGTCCTGATGGTGATGAGGCGCCGATCACAAAGGTCGAGCAGGTACAGGAAAGGGCAGGGAAAATGATTAACTCAGGCCCGTTGGACGGACTTGACATCCAAGAGGCCATAGAGAAGATGAAAGACTTGATGGAAGAAAAGGCTATGGGCAATCGAGTCGTTAGTTATTCGATACGGGATTGGCTGATCAGCCGGCAAAGGTACTGGGGAGCGCCCATCCCCGTCGTTCATTGTCCTAAGGACGGCGTGGTGCCTGTGCCCGAGGATCAGCTGCCGGTAGTTCTGCCGGAGATTAAGTCATATGAGCCGAGCGGCGACGGACGCAGTCCGCTGGCCAATGTTCCTGAGTTCGTGAACACCACCTGCCCCAAGTGCGGCGGTAAGGCCGAGCGCGAGACCGACACGATGGACGGCTTCGCCTGCTCCAGCTGGTATTTCCTGCGTTTCGCCGACCCACACAACGACAAGGAGCCGTTCTCCAAGGACAAGGCCAGGTTCTGGCTGCCGGTGGACGATTACATAGGCGGCGCCGAGCATGCCGTGATGCATCTGCTGTATGCCCGCTTCTGGACCAAGGTCATGTACGACGAAGGTCTCATCAGCTTCACTGAGCCGTTCAGTACCTTGCGCAACCAAGGCATGATCCTGGCGCCGGACGGGCAGAAGATGAGCAAAAGCAAGGGCAATACCATAGAGCCGGACGCCATCATCGAACAGGGCTACGGGGCCGACTCCATCCGCTTGATGGAGCTGTTCATAGGCCCCTGGAACCAGGCCGCCAACTGGAGTGTCAGCGGCGTGGCGGGCACCAACCGCTTCCTGCAAAGGGCCTGGACCTTGGCGCAGGAATATATGGAGGCGCCGGAAGGCAAAGGCGAAGCATCGATCGATATCAAGCGTGCGGTCCACAAGGCCATCAAGAAAGTCAGCGAAGACTTCCAGGGCCTGAACTTCAATACCGCCATCGCCGCGCAGATGGAGCTGGTGAACGAGCTTTATCGTATAAAGGCTTCAGATGGTTACGTGTCCGTCGATTGGAAGTGGGCGCTGCAAGTCCTGCTGCAGCTTATGGCGCCTTTCGCGCCGCATATGGCCGAAGAGCTATGGAGCCAGATGGGTCAGAAGGGCTCCGTACATACAAGTCAGTGGCCCCGTCATGACGAAAAATACCTGGCCGAAGACACCATGACCATCGTCATTCAGGTGAATGGCAAACTGCGGAGCCAGCTTCAGGTAGCTACCGATGCCGCCAAGGAGGCCATAATCGAGGCCGCCATGGCGGACCAGAAAGTCGCTTCACATCTGGACGGCAAAGATCCGCGCAAGACAATCTACGTTCCCGGCCGTCTCGTCAACTTCGTAGTCTCCTGATCCCGGGCCGTCACTTGAGAAGGGGCGGCCTATTTGCTATGATGAAAGTAAGTTTTCTAATTAATGTAAAGGATATTCCCTTATGGCAGGTGGCGAACCACCCAAGAAACGAACCAGTTCGCGGAAGACCGGCATGCGCCGGAGTCACCTGGTGCTAAAGTTGGCCCGCAAGGTCAATGCTACCTCACCGGTGAAAGTACGGACTACCAAGCGCGAATCCGCCAAGACGGCCTGATCTAAACACAGCGCAAAGGAAATTAACAAAATGGCATCCAACCGGCACCTCGGTCGCATAATCGCCCTTCAGACGCTCTACGAAGAGGAGCTCAGGCAGGACGCAGGTGACAAGGGCTTCCGTCTGGACGATGTGCTACAACGCAACATCAACCGCTATCAGGACATGCTCGACGACGTGGCTTTCAAAGAGCAGCTGGTAAGGGGCGTTAGCAAGCAGGCCCCCAAGCTGGATGCGACCCTGCAGCCTGTCGCTCCCGAATGGCCGATAGACCAGATAGCACGCATGGATCGGCTGGTGCTGCGCATAGGCCTGTATGAATTACAGAACGAAGCCGACGTACCGCCTAAGGTAGTGATCAATGAGGCCGTGGAGCTTGCGAAAGCATTCGGCGGCGATAATTCATCGAAGTTCGTGAACGGCGTGCTCGGTACTTTGCTACGTCAGAAGGACGAGGGGGGACAGACCAAGAAGCCCGAAGCATCCAAGCCGGTTAAGGCCGCGGCGAAGAAGCCCGGAAAGAAGAAGGCCTGATATGCAGCGCCCAAATCCCATAAAAGGCATAAAGAAGCTGGGGCATCTGAAGCGCCGCCCTGTCATTGACGAGGTGGTGCGCGAGACGACTTCGGGCGGAGTCGTGTTCCGCAAAGGCAAGAAAGGCGACCTGCAGATATTACTCATGCAGGATGCCAAGAACCGCTGGACCATCCCTAAAGGCCACGTCGAGCCGGGTGAAGAACCCAAGCAGACGGCTGAACGAGAAATCCGCGAAGAAACCGGCCTGCAAGAGATGAAAGTGTACAGCTGGCTGGGCAAGGTCAACTTCCGGTACCGTCGTAACCACACGCTTGTGCTGATGACCATGCATATATATCTGGTCGAGGCGCTCGGTAACACGGATAAACTTAATCCCGAAGACTGGCTTAACGACATAAAGTGGCTGGCGGCCACGGACGCCGTTGACAAGATCGCCTACGACGATATCGGCAAGCTGATCCTGCTGGGCATGAAGCGTGTCAGGGAAAGGAAGCTCTAATAACTTAACATGTTAAGTATGCAGGATAAGCTAAGTTAATGGACACATCAGCATATCAGGCTTTCGCGAAGAACACCCTGGGAGTCGCTTTCGATGACATATCGTTATTGGTGACGGCATTCACCCATCGCTCTTACCTTAACGAGCATCGCAAGGTCGTCAAAGAACACAATGAACGTCTGGAATTTCTGGGCGACGCGGTCCTCGAACTGGTAGTCACTGAACATCTTTATTCACATTACGATGATCCGGAAGGCGTATTGACCAATTGGCGCAGCAGTCTGGTCCGCACCGAAAGCATAGGCGCGGCGGCATCAAGAAACGGGTTTGAGCCCATGCTCCGCCTAAGCCGCGGCTATAAGCGCGGCAGCGACCGCGCTCGTGCACAGATCCTGGCTAACAGCTACGAAGCAGTGGTAGGCGCCCTATATCTTGACCAAGGTTATGAAGCCGCTAAGCGGTTTATATCGGATAGCCTGCTAAGTACTTTCGCCGAGATTCTCTCCAGCGGCTCATGGATGGATGCCAAGTCCCACCTACAAGAGCTGGCCCAGAGCAAAGAGGTCGCCACGCCGGCGTACAGGGTGATCTCCGAAGAAGGACCCGATCATGACAAGACCTTCACGGTCGGCGTCTATGTCAACGGCAAGCTCCGCGGCAAGGGTACAGGGCCTAGCAAGCAGGCCGCGCAGCAACAGGCCGCCGAAGCTGCCCTGCAGCACTACGACTCCTAGCATCTATTGACAAATTTGCAGTTTAATGATATTATGCGCTAATAGACCCTGGGAAGTCATATGGGGAATCGCAGCTTCATAAACCGGATAGTCATGGGCCTTTAGGTGCCGGTCGAGCGTCATGTATGCTCCTACGCCATTAAGGCCTTGTCGACTTTGTATTGCCACCGTATGAACGGCTTCATATGGATGGAACGAGCCAGCTGCGAACCAAGTTTTGCGTTGCCTCGTTCTATCTAATAATGGAGCAAATAAGCTGCCCTAGCGGCAAGCAGTTCATACGTATAGTCCCAACCAAGGAGCGTGGTCAACATTCGCATCCTACGCGCAGTATGTCTCATGGCCCTGGTGGTCTTCGCCCTTCTCCTCACGGCAGCCGCAAGTCAGGCTTCCACCGTTACCGCGGAAGGAGAATCGGGGACGTCAAACGCCACCTGCAAGGTGCCTTCAGCCAATGCGGTCGGTTCCTGCCGGAGCAAAAGCTGCCAGTCATCGGTGTCGGAAAACAGGGAAGAAACGACCTGTACGACCGTCGTGATCCACAAGCGCTGCAAGCGTGCCAGGCGATCAAGGAGGTCCTACTGCTCAACCGTCGTGAACCGCAGTACCGAAACCGTGATCAGGGAAGTGGTGCCTCAGATCTAAGTCGGCAGGAGGTGCGCTGGAAAGCGTATGCGCATCCAGCGCACCTCAGTCGGCTGTTTTAGGCCTTTTTTGTGAATTACGTCGTGCTTCCTTCTCAAGGTAGAACCACACCCATCACATACCTAAAACAGCCGACATTCACATTTGAAGTTCCATGACTGCCCGGTTCCCGCACCGCATACGATTGCCTTCATCGACGCATTTGTTGACAACAGGGGCGGTAATCTGTACAATGAAGCGATTATCTTTACTAATCTTAAAGATTGAAAGTGAGTTCTTAAAGATACATGCTGACTATCCGTATGCAACGCACAGGCCGCAAGGGGCATGCCATGTTCCGTGTCGTGGTACAGGACTCCCGGCAAGCGCCCACCAGCGGCAAGGTCGTCGCTCGCATAGGCAGTTATGATCCCCATGCCAAGACCGTAATCCTGGACAAGGACAAGGCCGCCTTCTATCTGGAGCATGGCGCCCAGCCTTCGGAGCGCGCCACACGCCTGCTTAAGGCCGAGGGCGTCAAACTCCCCAAATGGGTCCAGGAGCCAGCCAAGAAAGAACGCGCCGTCAGAAACCCCGATAAGCGCCGTAGCACGGCTCCGGAGCAGCCCGCCGAGGAATCTCCGGCCGCCGAAGAGGCAGCGCCCGACACGCCGGATGAAGCTGCGGCTAGCGACCAAACTGAGGC
>CAZSAN010000046.1:0-2665 GCA_964604985.1 uncultured Candidatus Saccharibacteria bacterium
TTCTGGAAGTAATCCGTAGGCTTGCTCTCAAAGTAATCAGTCTTGCCCGACCCGCTTATGCGTGATAGCGCGGCATCGATGTCCATGTCATAGAGTATGACCGCCTCGGGCCTGATACGCTCCATACCCGCGGACACGTACTTCCAGCCCATGGCTTCGTCCACGCCTGAACCGTATATCTGGTAAGCGGCCAACGATAACGGTCCTCGGTCCATAAGTATGACCTTACCTTCGCTGCGGGCCTTGTCTATGATCTCCAGTAACGGTTCCTGCACGGCCAGCGACAGATAGAAGTCGGTCATGGGGGGTCTCCCTAGCGTTGACTTCATGACCTTGCGTATCTCTTCGCCTATGGGGGTGCCGCCTAGATTACGGGTGGTCAGGACGGGCCAACCTGCATCTTCAAGTGCCTTCTGCGCCAACTCGATCTGCGTGGTCTTGCCTACGCCGTCTATGCCTTCGAATATGATGACGCGCCCGCCAGATAATGCATGAGGTTCGGGAAACATAGGGCCTATTATCGCACGATAGGCGGCCTAGCTTAAGCGCTAGCCTGGTATTCCACCGGTACGGAAGGACCCATGGATGTCGTCAAGTATACGGATTTGACATATGCGCCTTTTACCGCCTGAGGCTTGTTCGCCGTGATGCTTTGCAGGACGGCCTGCAGGTTCTGCAGCAGCTGATCGGGGTCAAAGCTGACCTTGCCAATGCCCAGATGGATGATGCCAGTGCTATCGACTCGGTACTCCACACGGCCGGCTTTGGCCTCGGAGACCGCCTTGGCGACATCATTGGTCACGGTGCCGCTCTTGGGATTGGGCATCAGGCCGCGAGGACCGAGAGCCCTGGCGTACTTACCTAGCTTAGGCATCAGAGCAGGCGTCGCCACCAGGACGTCGAAGTCCATACGGCCCTTGTCCAGTTCCGCCAACAGATCATCGGTACCCGCTATGTCGGCGCCAGCTTTCTTGGCAGCGGCGGCATCATCACTTAGTACCGCCACGCGGACCTTCTTGCCACTGCCCGCAGGCAGCACCAGATTGTCGCGTATGTTCTGATCAGCTTGGCGCGGATCAACGTTCAGGCGTACGTGCAGCTCGACCGTGGCATCAAACTTAACGTGGCTGGTCTTCTTGGCCAGCTCCACCGCCTGGGCCGGAGCGTAGGCCTTGCCCTTCTCCAGCTGCTCGGCGCTCTTACGATAGCCTTTGGCGCGGCGCTCTATCTTGGGGCGTGCGGGCTGCACAGGCGCCTTGGGCTTGGCGTCCTCCGCCTCTCCTGCGGCCTTGCGCTCTTCCTTGGCCTGTTTTTCCTCGGCCTCTCTGAGCGCCTTGGCGCTGCGCTTGCCGGCTTTTGCCGTCTGTGGCTCGTCGTCTGAGCCATTTTCGGGCTCTGTGGCGGGTTTTTCTTCGGGAACAGTATCAGTTACCTCTTCGGTGACAGCTTCGTCGGCATCCTTAGCAGCATCGTCTACCAATGCTTTGATTTCGGCCACCTTAGCCTTTTCATCCACCTCTATACCGAGCTTCTTAGCTTCCTCTATAAGCTCTGCCTTGGTCTTTGCCATTCTTACTCCTTCCGTGGTGCATGCGGCCTACGGCCTCCCACAAAATTAATTATTGTTCATTGCGTTTGAGCAAATAACTTGCCGCGATCAGAGTGGCCCCGCCTAATTCAAAAATCGCATCTCCTATCACTTCTCCCGTGCTTTGAGAACCTACAGCGAGCTCTACGGCGCCTGATATCATTGCAAGGCCACCCAGCAATCTTAACCCTAGCGCTGTCCGACCCGGATCTTCACTTGAAATTTCAAAAAAGTTACTCACTGCTCCACGAATCGCTCCACCTAGACTCTCGATAAACGAAGGATCTTTGGGCTGTTGAGCCAACTCAGCACCGATCGGCCCGTTACTCATTCTAGGCTTCCACCTCGACGCCCATTGAGCGGGCCGTGCCGGCCACCATCTTCTTGATGGATTCTACGTCCTCGGCGTTCATGTCGGCCGCCTTTTCTTCTGCGATCTTGGTAAGTTGCGCCTGGGTGAGCTTCTTTTCGATTTTCTCGCTGTTGGGACGGCCTGAGCCTTTCTGTATTCCCAGCTCGGCCTTTATGCGTTCGTCAGTAGGCTGGCCTACGACTCGGAAGTCCATACTGCGGTCATCGTAGATAGTGATGTGGGCGGTGACTTCCTTGCCCTGCATGTCCTTGGTGGCGTCGTTGAACGGATTGATGAAATCCATCATGTTCACGCCGTACTGGCCGAGCGTGCTGCCAACGGGCGGAGCCGCGCTGGCCTGACCGCCGCGGATCTTCATCTTCAGATTAGCTTTGACTTGTTTTGCCATCGTTCCCTTAACTTTCTAGTGCGTAACTGATTAATACTATCAAATTTCACCCCTGTTGTCTAGACGCGCTTTACCTGCAGGCCGTCGAGTTCGACAGGCGTTTCGCGACCAAACATGTTGACGAGTACCTTCAGTTTGCCTTTTGCAGCATCGATTTCATTTATGGAACCGTCGAAGCCCTTGAACGGACCGTCGGTAATATTGACTACTTCGCCGACCGTGAAGTCGATCTTGTGCTTCGGCTGCTCCAGGCCCATGCGCTGCTGGATTTTCTCGATTTCTTCTTCTTAGACAGGCGTCGGATCCGTGACACTGC
>CAZSAN010000047.1:0-6076 GCA_964604985.1 uncultured Candidatus Saccharibacteria bacterium
ATAGCGGCGTGTGGCGATATTCCCGACACCCGAATTACTTCGGCGAAATCCTGGTCTGGGTGAGTGTCTACATGTATAGCTTCGGCGCGTTGGACGGCATTCAGAAGCTGGTAGGCCTGGCTAGCCCGGTACTCATAACCGCGGTCCTGCTTTTCGTAAGCGGCGTACCCATATTGGAAAAATCCGCCGATGAGCGCTGGGGCAAGCTGGAAGCCTATCGCCGTTACAAGCGCGAGACACGCCTACTCATACCGCTACCTCGCATAGGCAATCACTGATATCCGAGGCCCAGCATTTGCAAAAATATAGAGTATCTGCTATAAATTGTTTGAATAAGGATTGATCATGCCAACTCCAAGTCCTGGTGGGGAAGTCGTAGTCTATGAAGGTTCGCCTATCGAACAGGTGGGCGTCGGGGAGTTGGTAGCCCGAAAACCTGAATTGCTGGTACTCGGTGCCGAGCAAGTATATCTGGCGGGCAAAGTCGTAGTCGGTGACTACGGTGTCGCAGGCTGCTTGGTAGTGGACGCTCATCCGGAACAAAGACTTGTTTCGTATGAAACGGACAGAGACGGCTGGTACCCGAGCCACCCTTCAAGTTATGAAGAGTTTGTAAAAGATGCTGAGCATAACCATCTGAGCCTTGAAGCTAACATGGGTACCTTCGGTGGGGGAGGCCTGGACTTCCATGATCCTGAACACTTTGCACGCTTCGTCGGCACTGCCGGTGGATTCAAGTTGGTAAGGGTCTTTCTGACTCCAGCTGAACGTGCCGCGCAGATTGACGGACTAGGCAAGTTCGTAGGGCCTGCGCTAAGGCAGGAGTGTTTCAACGGCGATGATATGCCCAAGATACCCAACGAAGAACATATGACCTATTGGCCTGGGCAGGACTCGCATGACGCCACGGAAAACAGCCGATTCGGCACATTGCTCCAAGACAAGCTTGGGCACTTGGAGGTAGCGCTTGACCTAGGTCCGACCAGCCGCGATCATTACGTTTCCTTCCATGGTTGGCCATGGCACGCGCAGATTATGGATTTGGCGCAAGAATCCTTGAACGCCGCTATCGCCAGAGTCGACCAGCTGATAGGTAATTTTGATAGACAGCAGACCATAGCCAGACGCGGACTAGGCGAACTGGCTAACGGCGACACCCAACTGCTTGAGACCCCCGAACAACCGGAAGACTGACTCTTAGCGACGCCCTATCGTAGGTTTATAATACGAGTTATGGGTTATTAGATTGTGATGGTCGTAGCGCGTCGCAAATATTGTAACAATTAGGAGTATTTATACACCCGCAAAAAATCAAAGGTTCCGTGAATCGGACCTTACATCAGACATTCCACTCGCTACGGACGCGTAATTTCCGGCTGTTCTTCACCGGCCAGATGATATCCAACACGGGCAACTGGCTAGGCGATGTCGTCCTGGTGCTGCTGGTGCTCAAGCTTACGGGCAGCGGCTTGGCGGTAGGACTGCTGGCGGCATGCCAGTTCGGGCCTATATTATTGCTGTCCGCCTGGGGCGGTGCCATAGCCGATAGGTCGGACAAGCGAAAAATGCTTATGTTGACCCAGGGTTTGGAGATGATACAGACAATCGTGCTAGCTGCGTTGGCTTTCATGCCGCACCCTCCGGTCGCCGGATTATTCGTCGTGGCTGCTGTGGGCGGAATAATACTTGCCTTTGACAATCCGCTCAGGCGTTCTTTTGTCACGGAGATGGTTCCCAAAGAGGACATACCTAATGCGGTCATACTTTATAGCACCATAGTGAACGTAGCGCGGGTAGTCGGGCCGGCTTTGGCCGGCCTGCTGGTGATAACCCTGGGCTATGGATGGTCCTTGATCATCGATGCCGTTACGTACCTTGTCGTACTGTACTGCTTGTTCATAATGCGGCCCTCTGAGCTGTTCCGGCAGCCCAGGAAGCCGCGGGTCAATGGTGAGGTAAGGGCAGGGTTGCGTTACGTGGGGTCCATGCCCGTGCTTTGGATAACCTTTGCCATGTTGGCGGCCATCGGCATACTGGCCTATAACTTCAACGTTACCCTGCCGCTACTGGTGATCCATGGACTCCATAGTACCCAGGGGGCGTTCACTCTGCTCTATTCGGTGTACGGAGCTGGCGCGTTGGTCGGTGCCCTGATAGTCGCGCATCAGAACCTGGTCGGCATGCGCAATATAACATATGGTGCGGTGGCGCTAGGTATCACTATGATCGCCTTGGCCTTTGCGCCGGGAGTGGCCGTAGCCGCTCCGATAATCTTCCTCATGGGCGTGGCTAGCATACTCTATATGACGGCCACCACCACGATGGTCCAGGTGAAAGCAAAACCGGAGATGCACGGCCGCGTGCTGGCCTTGCAGACCGTGCTGCTGGTAGGTACGGCGCCCATAGGCGGCCCTCTACTGGGCGGCCTGGCCGATGTTACGGGTGCCAGGGTGCCGATTCTGCTAGGGGGGTTGGCCTGCGTGACCGCCGCCCTGTTCGGCTACTGGGCCTTCAGGCGCTACGCCAGCAATCAGCTCACAGGTGAAATCCATAGGGCCGGGCTAGAGCATTGACAAAATTATTAAAATGAGGTAGTATTAAACCATAACAATAAAACAAAAACGCATATAATTAGAATTCAGAAGGGATAAATACGAATGTCAGAACAACCAGGCAAACTAAGGCGATTACTTCCGAAGGCCGCGGTCGCGGCCCTAGCCGCCGGAGCAATAAGCGGTAAGACGGCTGAAGCTGCCAATAACGGCGATCCCGGCAACAGGGGCGACACCCCCGTAGTCCCGGCCCGCGTCCATCAAGCTGATGGCGGCACCACAGCCCCTGGCAAGGACGCTCCCAAGCCCGCCGGCCACAAACCTGGCCCCGAAGGCAACGGCGGCACCACCGCACCCGCAGGATATACACCGGAACAGCCGGAACCTAGTTCTGACGGCGGCACCACCGCACCCAGTGAACTGGCGCCTAGCCCCGCAGGCTACAACCCTGGCCCCGAAGGCGATGGCGGAACCACAGCCCCCGCAGGCTACAAGCCCGAACAACCCGAACCCAGTACCGATGGCGGCACCACCGCCCCAAGCGGTTTAGGTCCTAAGCCTGCCGGCCACAACCCCGGCCCCGAAGGCGACGGCGGAACCACCGCTCCGTCCGCCGGAGCAGGTACGGAAACGTCACAGCAGTCAGTAATAGGCGACGCACAGGCTCTTACGTCTCCGTCCACTGAAATCACCGGCGCGCCTGATGGCGGCACTACGGCCCCCGGCGAATATGCTCCCGCACCTCCGGCTCCTGGCCCAGGCCCCGAAGGTAACGGCGGCATCACCGCCCCTTAGTTAGGCACCGACATAGCAGCATAGCCCATATCTGCTATGCTGCTAGGATGAACTTCCATCAGCTGGCAGGAGAGATATCCGGCATAATCGCCGTGATCGCCTTCGTGCCTTATATACTAAGCATTCTGAAGGGCGAGACCAGGCCTAACCGGGCAAGCTGGCTCATATGGGCCGTGCTGGGCATACTGATCCTGGCTAGCTATCATTCTTCCGGGGCTACCACGACCATCTGGATACCAGTGGTGTATGCGACCATACCCACGGCGGTGTTCTTACTTTCATTCAGATATGGGACCGGAGGCCTGAATTACTTGGACACCGTCTGTCTGTGCGGAGCTGCGCTGGGGCTCTTGTTATGGAAAATCACGGATTCTCCCGAGATAGCGCTTTATATGAACATAGCCGTGGATGCGCTGGGTTTCCTGCCTACGCTTAAAAAGGCCTACCTGCAACCCGCCAGCGAGAATAAACCGGCCTGGATCATAGGTACGTCCGCTACGATCATCAACCTACTGGCTATCAACTCCTGGCAGGTCAGTATAGCGCTCTATCCCATCTACCTGGTATTGTTCAACTCCGCGGTCACGATCATGCTTCTGGGTCTGAACAGGGAGACCTTGAAAAACACTACTTAATCGTGTATAAATAGGCTAATAAATCAGAGGTGAACGTGGCTGAACAACTTTATGCTGTGGGCGACATAGGTGCTACCAATCTACGGGTGGGTCTATACGACGAGGATGGTAAATGCCTGATAGCATATAGCACCCCTACCGATCCGGATAATTACGAAGGCACCGTCAGCCTAATAGGCGACTTCATGGATATCAAATCAAGGGGGGTAGGCAGTGTGAGAGCGGCCTCGGTAGCCGTGGCCGCCGAAGTCGGGGACGACGGCGTACTGACCCGTTCAGGAGGCCTTAGCCCGTGGATCGGCCGGAATCTGGGAGAAGATCTGGGCGACGTATTGGGCCTGCCCGCGGAACGCGTGGGTACGCCTAACGACATGGTAGCCGTGGCGATCAGCCAGCAGGATGTCAATCTGAGGAACGGGCGCCCGGTGCGCGGCATCGCCACTACGCTGAGCAGTGGGTGGGGCGGAGCGCTCTACTGGGAAGAGGGACGCACCGCGAGCGATGAGCCGGGGCATGAGCACCTACGCGCAGGCGCGCAATGTCCATGCGGCCAGGAAGGCCACGCCGAAGCCTTCATATCCGGCCTGGGCGTGGAAATCAATAAGAATATGAACATGGTGGCTTGGTTGAGCAATGACCCCGAAGCTGCGGGCCAGCTGGTGACCGACATATCCGACGCCACCATAGCGATGATCGAGCGGCACGCAAAAGGCGATTTCGAATTTGATGCTGAAGAGATAAGGTGGACCGGCGGCGTGGCGCTGGGCCAGCCCTTCATCATGCAGCGCGTGGCCGACAAGGTGCACGAACATGACCCGGAACTGGTTTTCGACACGGTCACCATGGGCGCGCATGCTGGTCTGCACGGTACGCTGGTGGATGCCAAGCGCCTGGCCGAGTAGACCTCCGGATTAGACAATCACAAGCAGTGTGCTATCATCAGGGTGATGGCTCAAAAACCAAAAGGTGAGGGGGTAGCCGGGATGGGAGGTCCTATAGAATTGGACCTGAAGGCGAAGGTTGCCATAGTAGGCCCAGACGGTGGCATATTGACCCTCATTAGGAGTCAGTCGGAGGACACGCGCAAAGGCGAGCATGACTGGCCTGGTGGGTCTTTCGACGATGGAGAGACCGGCATATTAGAGGTACTGCATCGCGAGGTGCATGTAGAAGAACTGCCGGGCACTCAACTGCATGACGTACGGCCGCTGCACGCAAGGAGCAAGTTGACAGAGACAGGCTTCAAGGTGAGCCTGCTGCTGGCAGCTCGGGCCACATTCCCAGAGACCGGCATAGCGCTGAGCGATGAACATGATGGATATGAATGGGTCGCAGCCGACGATTATCCGGATCTGCTCATCCCTAAGAAATACAAGGCCGCAGTCGCCGGGGGAGCGCCGGTTTTCGAAGAATTAGTCGAACTTTATACGCCGGACAGCCAGCCTATGAATCCACAAGGCGGTAGCTCGGGCTCCGGCAGCAACAGTATTTATTAGCTGGGGCTTAGCAAGGCTGGCGGTGGCTGCTATCATCAGAGTATGAGGATCGCGGTTTTCGGCGCTGGAGGGAAGGTGGGGCGGCTTATAGTGGAGCGCGCCCTGGCCGACGGCCACGAGGTCGTGGCGTTCGTGCATCATGATCCGCGGTTCATGCCGAATCCCCGGCTGAGCATAGTCCAGGGTGATATACACGACGCCGATGATGTCGCCAAGGCCGTCAAAGGCTGCGACGCCGTGGTCAGCGCGCTGGGCAGCTGGGGTACGAAGAGTAAGGACATAGTGGGGGCCGGCGCGGGCAACATAGTACCCGCGATGAAGCGTTACAGGGTCAAGCGGATAGTATCGCTGACGGGGGCTGATGCCCGCGCCCAAGGCGATAGCCTGGGTCTGATGCACCGTCTGACCCATGCACTGATAAAGCTTACTCCGCCTCGCACGATATTGGCGGACGGCGAGCGGCACATAAGATTGCTGGAGGCAAGCGGGCTGGACTGGACCGTTGTCAGATCGCCGATTATGAACGAGCGCGGCAAGGCCGCGGCTTTCAAGCTGGACGATCGGCGGCCGATGCCCTGGGCCACGATCAACCGGCACT
>CAZSAN010000048.1:0-2061 GCA_964604985.1 uncultured Candidatus Saccharibacteria bacterium
CTTCAAGGAATTCTGTGCCGAAGCGGCCGCGTCCGGAGTCAAAGGCCTGATAATCCCAGATCTGCCGCACGAGAGCCCGGAACACCGGACATTGGCCGCTTTCGCCAGCGATCTGAACCTGGAGCTGGTGCCAGTGCTGAGCCCCGGTATGCCGGAGGAAAGGTTGGACGCACAACTAAACGACAAGCCTAAGCGCGTGTACGCCACCAGCCGCAAGGGCATTACCGGTAGTGAATACGCTGGTTCCGACGAACTGAAGCGGTTCCTGGACGAGATAAGGAGCCGGTCGAATGCCGAGGTCATGATCGGCTTCGGCATATCTACGCCTAAAGACGTCAAGAGCGCCCTGGAGCTGGGCGACATTGCCGTGGTCGGCAGCGCTATCATTAAACACCTTAAGAATGCGGACATAGATAACACATTGGAATATGTAAGCGGTCTTATAAAGGGCAGGTCATGAACCTCCAGACCAAGCAGACCGATCTTTCCGCTGACCCGCTCGAGGTCTTCGCCGCGCTGGAGCCGGATAACGAATATTGCTTCCTGCTGGAGACGCTGGCTGATAAATACCAGCCCCAGACCACCGGCCAAAGCTACATAGGCGTGGCGCCCAAGCGCCTTTACGGCGCCAAAGGAGACGCGTTCTACGTAGACGGCAAGGAGCAGCAGGCGGGCAACCCGTACGATGCACTGCGCGGCCACATGGACTTTGACCGGAGTCTGCCCGGGGGCTATGTGGGCGGCATGGTGGGCTACTTCTCGCACGAGGCGATCAAGTACTCGGAGCCTACCCTGGAGTTCCCCTACAAACGGGAATTTTATGACTTCGAGTTCGCCGAGTATGACGACGGCCTGGTGTTCCGCAGCGGTAAAGCGCCGGAATATTTTTATCATGACCAGGATAGAGCTGATATTTACAAGGGTGAGGCAATAAAGCTTAACAAGTTAAGTATCAAGGCTGGACCGGAAAAAAAAGACCGCGCTGGATACGGCCGCATGATAGATCAGGCCCGGGAAGACATAATCAACGGCCGGGTATTCCAGGTGGTGCTGGCCAACCGGTTCGAGTACGGGTTTACTGGCGACCTGCTTAATCTGTATAAGGAACTCCGGCGGATCAACCCGTCGCCCTTCATGTTCTTCCTGAAATTCGGCGATATAATCACCCTTGGCGCCAGCCCTGAGCTGCTGGCGCACACTAATTCGCAGAACGAGGTATTCCTGGAGGCGCTGGCCGGTACGATCCAGCGCGGCAGGACCGACGCGGAAGACGACATGTATGCTCAAAAATTACTGGCCGACGAGAAAGAGATCGCCGAGCATAGCATGTTGGTGGATCTGGCGCGCAACGATGTCGGGCGTATCAGCCGCATCGGCTCCGTGCGCATAAACGATCTGATGTACATAAAGAAGCTCAGCCATGTCCAGCACATATCCTCCATCGTCTCGGGTAAGCTGGCTGATGGCAAAGACGCGTTCGACGCGTTGCCATCAAGCTTTCCGGCTGGCACGCTCAGCGGCGCGCCCAAGATAGAGGCCATAAAGATGATCGGCGAGCTGGAAGGTTACGAGCGCGGCCCCTACGGCGGCACCATCGGCTACTTCAGCTACAACGGCGACTCCGTGCACGCCGTGAACATACGCTCGGTGAACGCCATCGGCAACAAGCTGTATCTGCACTCCGGTTCAGGCATCGTCTATGATTCACGAGCGGAGCGCGAGGGCGAGGAGATCCGCGAAAAGAAGGCCGCCATGGACAAGGCCATGAAACCGTTCCTGCAAGAGGGTGGATCCGAGGGGGACCTATAATGAGCACAAAGGTCCTGCTGATAGATAACTTCGACTCGTTCACGTTCAACCTGTACCAGTACCTGGGCGAGCTGGCGGACGAGGTCACGGTAGTCAGGAATACGGACGTGCCGTTCGATGACATCGCGAATGGCAAGTTCACACACATCGTCATTTCTCCCGGCCCCGGCGACCCGACTGACGAAGAATATTTCCACGGCGCCGCCAGAGCCATAAAAGATTTCCACGGCAAGTACCCCATCCTGGGCATCT
>CAZSAN010000049.1:0-2900 GCA_964604985.1 uncultured Candidatus Saccharibacteria bacterium
GTATAACACGTGGCCCTTTTCCTTGGCGCGTTCCTCGAGTTTGCCCCCTGCGGTTATGACCACTATCTGCGCGCCGCGTTCCTCGGCCTCGCTTAGGGCGGACAGCGTCTCTTCGGTGTTTCCGGAGTAGCTGGAAGATATGAACAGCGTGTTCTTGCCTACGTAAGATGGCAGCGTGTAGTCGCGCACTATCTCGAACGGTACCGACGGCTCGCCCCAGACCTGCACATACACTGCGGGCCACGCCGAACCGCCCATTCCTGCCAGGACTATGTTGTCCACGCCGGAGAATCCGGAGGCATCGACTTCGAAGTTATGGCCCAGCTGTTGCCACTGTTTTTCAACCACTCCCAGCGCGTCCTGGGCATCACGTTCATGAATCATTTTCAGGTCGTCCAGCATGTTTCTCCAAACTCCTTGTGCTTTTAGGTTAAGGTTGTATATAGTATAGCGTAAGTAAAGCAACTTTTTTCAGGGGGAACGATGTTCGGGCACCAGGATGATAAACACGACCACAAAGACGACGAAGAAGAGATCGTAGAACCTGATACGTCCCAGGATCAACCGGCAACCGATGCGGGTGTGGATCATGGCGCCGGGGATCAGGCCCAAACCGACCAGCCAGACGATCATGGCGCTGGCGGACCGCCAGCCGATACGGCTGAGGGTAGCGATAATACACCGATAAGCGACGACGACGCTTGGCAGCACCCTGGCGAAAATCTGGACGATGGGCCGGAACATATAAGCGACATCACCCCTCCTCCGGGCGGCCATCCTCACAATCCTACCCCGCCGCCCATGCCGGCCGATCTGCGCGACATGTCCGACGACGACGCCAAGACCCCCCATGAGCTGATCGACATCAAGCAGAAAGCCCTTGGCGAGTTACAACCTCTGCTGGGCCAACTGGATCAATCGCCCGAGGATAGGTTCCGAACGCTGATGATGATTATTCAAGCCAGCGACAACCAGGACATGATCAAACAAGCCTACGACGTCGCAGAAGATATAAAGGACGATAAGACACGCGCGCAGGCTCTTCTCGACCTGGTGAACGAGATCAATTACTTCACTCAGCACCCATCCAGCTAGGCAGCCGTACCATGGTACTGTCAGGCTGCCTCTCTTGCTTGAAGCTCCGTCTCGAAACCGGGGTGATCTGCTAAGAATTCGGTCAGTGCCTGACCCATTGCACCAGCAGTCTGGAACCTTCTATCCGGATCGCCCGCCCTCAGGAACGCACTTTGGCCGGTTTCCATATCGCACAGCCGCGCTGTCACCGTTCCGTCATAAGGATCCCTGTGCATCTGGTCAGGGTCATAACGGTCGGCTAACTCAACCGGCAGCAGTTCTGACATCAGTATATTATACTATAATATAGCTGATTTGTCTAAGTATTGGGTTGGGCTACATCATGCCGCCCATGCCGGCAGGCATACCGCCGCCGCCAGGAGCTTCAGATTCTTTCTCTGGTATCTCTACCACTAGCGCACCCATGGTTATGGAGGTGCCTGCTATGGACACGGCGTTCTGGATGGCTTCCTTGGTCACGCGAGCCGGGTCGACGACGCCTTTGGCCTTCAGATCTACCAAAGCCTTGGGGTCGTTCACGTCCACGCCCTGCCCTGCCTTGCCAGCCTTGACCTTGGGCAGCCACTCATCGGCATTGAGCCCGGCATTGGTCAGCAATATACGGAAAGGTTGTTCCAGCGCGTCCTTCAACAACTGCATGCCGGCAGCCACCGAGTCAGTAGCGGTCACTTTGATGCCTTGGGAAAGGTTGATCAACGTTACGCCGCCGCCAGGCACGATGCCCTCTGCCAGCGCCGCTTTCACGGCATGCACGGCATCATCCACGCGGAATTTCTTCTCTTCGATCTCGGTCTCCGTAGCACCGCCCACCTTGATCACGGCTACCTTACCGGACAGCGCAGCGCTGCGCTTCTCTAGGTTTTCCTTATCGTATTCGCTAGTGGCGGCTGCGGCCTGGGCATTGATCTGCTTGATGCGGGCCGCTATCTCCGTCGGCGTACCGCCGCCTTCGATTATGGTTGTCTCGTCCTTGTTGACGATGACCCGGCGAGCGGAGCCTATCACGTCCAGGTCGACGTTCTCGAACGTCATGCCCTGGTCTTCAGTGATCACGGTAGCGCCGGTCAGGATGGCGATGTCGTTCAGGATATCCTTGCGCCGGTCGCCGAACGCAGGAGCCTTGACCGCCACGGTATTGAACACGCCTTTCAGGCGGTTCAGGATCAGCGTGCCCAGAGCTTCGCCTTCCACTTCTTCGGCTATCAGAACCATGTCTTTCTTGCCTGTCTGGGCAAGCTTCTCCAGCAGCGGCAGGAATTCCTGGATGCTGGATATCTTCTTGTCAGTTATCACCACGGCGGCTTTGTCATAGACCGCCTCCATGCGTGCCGTATCGGTCACCATGTATGGGCTGACGAAACCGCGGTCGAAAGTAAAGCCTTCCACGACCTCCGATTCCAGCTCAAGGCCCTGGCCTTCCTCCACGGTCACGACACCGTCCTTGCCGACCTTGCTGATTACATCACCTATCAGCTTGCCGATCTCGGCATCACCCGCCGATATGGTAGCTACTTCGGCGACGCGCGATTGCTTGCCCTGCACGTCCTCGGCCATGGCGCCAAGTTTGCCGATGACCTCGTGCGCGGCCGCTTCCAGACCTTTGCGCAAAAGCATCGGATTGTGTCCGGCAGCGATTAATTTGTTGGCTTCGTATAGGATGTTGTAGGTCAGGACCGTGACGGTGGTAGTGCCGTCGCCGGCCACGTCGTTCATCTTGGATGCCGCCTGCTTGATAAGCTCGGCGCCGATCTTATAGCCCAGCGTCTCGTCATCGTCATCGGCCAGATCAACCCCCTTCGCAACCG
>CAZSAN010000050.1:0-9561 GCA_964604985.1 uncultured Candidatus Saccharibacteria bacterium
TGGCCGTGTCAGGGTTGTAGGTATCGTAGTACAACTCGATCAGTTCCTGCGTGTCCAAGGGCAGACCCTGGACGCCGCACTGTTGCAGGCCGGAAAGTACTGCCTGCACTCTGTTCCTAAGCTCAGTCTTAGCGTTCTCCAGATCGGGTTCGTTGATCGTGACGTGCTGGTCCGACTTATTGAACAGACCTTTGACACCCCCCAGGAAATTCTTGCTCTTGGTCAATGCCTGTTGGACCTCGACCACAGGGAAAAAGGGAATGATCACGTAGAACTTCTTGTCCATTATGTTGGTCTGCTGACTGAGGTTGCCCATGTAGCTTATATAGTCCTCCATCAGCAGCGCCAGGAGCATGTTGTCGTGTTCGGAGCGGATCTTGTCCAGCTTCTCCAGGTATGGCCGCAGATCCACTTTCTGGGACCTAAGGAAGATCTGTATAGGGAAGAAAAGGGAGTTTAAGAAGCCCTGGTAGCTGAATTCCACAGCCTCTTTCTCCTGAGGACTCATCAGGTCGAAGTTTATACTCTTGACCATGACCACCGATCTGAAAGACCCGTCGTTCATTATCACGATACCGTCGCGGATCTCTGCTATCTGCAGCGCGTTCTGCGTACTGTTGGGGTGGTCGCCTGCCTTTTCGCCCTTGCCGGCTTTGACGTTGCCGCCGTTGCCAGTCACGGGCGCTCCCTGTATGCCCGCTGGTTGCGGTGTGCCGGGCGGGGGCACGGACGCGCCTGGGGGCATCGGTGCCGGCTGGCCCGGGATCTGGGGCGGTGCCGGCTGGCCTTGTTGATAAGGTTGCGCCGGAGGCACTACGGAATCCATCGCCAACGGCGGCGCGTCCGATTGATTTGGTGCCGAGGGATTCATGCTTCGTTGCCCACCTTTGTTTCGATCGCCTAAACCGGCTGATCAGTGCAATGAAATTACGACTTCCTGGGTGTCGCTTTGCTTCGCTCTCTGAGCCTCGCGGGCCAGGGTCGACACATTCAGGTCATTGTTCTTGCTCAGGGACAGTATAGCAGGGTCACTTCTGGCTGTCACCCCTGTAGAAGTCTTGGCTGGCACTTGTGCCGGGGCTGGCGCTGGAACATCCGTAGCAGGCCCCGCGCCAGGCTGAGGTGCCTGTGCGTTGCCCAAGGGGTTTAGCCTCCTCAGATGGCTGTCGTAATCACTGGATTGGGCCCGCCTCTTGAGCGTGGCGCTCAGGCCCGGGTCATCCGCTATGCCAGGCGCGGGCGGAGCAAGCGATGGCTGGGCGCTGAATGCAGACGGCGCCGCAGGCGTAGATGCCGGTATCGGCGCCGGCGGCAGGTATGGCGCGACTGCCGGGACCGCGGCTGCCCTGCCCTGTGACGGGTTATGGTTTATGAACCACTGCTGCGCCGCCGGCGCCGTCTGGGGCGCGGCCGCCTGCGCCGCTTGCGCGGAAACCTGCGGTGGCGCTGGAGAAGGACTCCTTAGCTGTTCGATCAACCTATCCCTGTAATCCTGGCTGGATTTATTTATCATCGCCTGGAATTGCTGCGCCAACGGATTATGATCAGGGTCCATTATGTCGTCCTCGGGATTCGTATCAGCGACCTGAGGCGGTACGTTAGGTATGTCTATGAGTCTGTCGGGATTGGCCCCGGCCTGAGGCGCATAACCTACGGCGTCGATGTGTTTTATAGCCCAACCGCGGCTATCTATGGTGTTGGCCAGCGCCTGCAGACGACTCTTCACTTCCGTCTGGCTCAGGCCGTCGCTATAGACATGCTCGACTTTCTTGGGGACGGTTATCGTGACCAGCTCCTTGATACCGCTCTGGTTCCATATGCGGCGCCTGGGCATGAACCAGAAGCGGAGTTTCGCCAAGGCCCAGGTTTCCGTAGGCTGATCGCGGCCCCAGGGGAACGCGAAGAAGGCGCAGAACAGCGCGGGGGGCAGGAAGAAGGCCAGCAGGAACGGTACGCCCTTGCTCAGCGCAAGGAAGCAGGCATACAGCAGGAAAGCCGCTATAAGTGCGAATATGAACTGCCGCAGGGTCAGGGGACCCAGTATGTGATCCTCAGCCTCTATGTCCTGTATGAGTTTATATGTTGCCACCGTACTTGTAGTATAGCAAAATCCTATATACTTAAAGGACAAATGGCCACCCCCCGACTTATTCTCTGCGGATCCATCGCCCTCGACAGGATCATGAACTTCTCCGGCAAGTACCGCGACCTCATAAAACCCGACAAGCTGCACGTTCTTTCATTGAGCGTCCTGCTGGATAAGATGGAAGAAACCCCGGGTGGCGTCGCCGCCAACATAGCCTATGGTCTGGCTCAGCTGGGCGAACAATCGATACTGTTAGGTTCCGTGGGCCCGGATGCCGCAGATTACCTAGCGCGGCTGAAAGCCGCCGGCATCGATACCGCCCAGGTCCATATTAGCAAGCTGCCCACCGCGTCCTTCAACGTCATGACCGATAGCGAAGACAACCAGGTAGGCGGCTTTTACCCTGGAGCGATGTCTGACGCCGGGTCCTTAAGCCTGAAGTCCTGGGCCGGGCAGGACGCAGTAGTCTGCGTATCGGCACATGATCCCAAAGCTATGCGTGCCCAGGTGGCCGAATGCCACAAGTACGACCTACCTCTGATATACGACCCGGGCCAACAGGTCAGCAACAGCCCTGCAGACGCTTTGAAAGAGGGCGTCGAAACCGCCCAGATCCTCATAGTGAACGATTATGAATTAGGGGTCCTGTGCGACAAGGTCGGCATGACGCCCGAGGCGATCAAGGCCCAGGTTCCGGTAGTGGTCACCACGCTTGGCAGGGACGGATCCCGTATAGAAGGTAGCCGCGTCGACGCTCCAGTGCGGATAGATGCCTGCAAGCCTGCAGCCATAGTCGATCCCACGGGTGCCGGCGATGCCTACAGGGCTGGCTTTTTATACGGATACTTGCGACAATGGCAGTTGCCTAAATGCGGTCGCCTCGGCTCAGCCACAGCTTCCTATATCATCGAAAGCCACGGTACTCAGACGGAGCTTTCCAAAGAAGCGGTCGCCGAACGCTACGCGCGAACTTTTAAAGAGGAGATAATACTCTAACATGACAGACGAAGCCCAACTCGACTACAAGGTCAAAGACATAGGCCTGGCAGACTGGGGCCGCGCCGAGATCAACCTGGCAGAGAAAGAGATGCCGGGCCTGATGGCGCTGCGCCAAGAATATGGCAAGAGCCAGCCGCTCAAAGGCGCCCGCATAGCCGGCTGCATACATATGACCATACAGACGGCCGTGCTGATAGAGACGTTGCAGGCCTTGGGCGCCGAAGTCCGCTGGTCCTCGTGCAACATATTCTCCACCCAGGACCATGCCGCCGCGGCCATAGCCAAGGCAGGCACGCCCGTCTTCGCCTGGAAGGGCGAGAGCGAGGAAGAATACTGGTGGTGCGTCGAACAGACCCTCCAATTCTCGAATGGACAGGGGCCGAACATGCTGCTGGATGACGGCGGAGACCTGACTTCCCTGGTCCACGACAAACACCCTGACCTATTGGCGGACATAAAGGGCGTCAGCGAAGAGACCACTACGGGCGTCCAGCAACTCAATAAGTTCTTCGCCGACGGCAGCCTGAAGATACCGGCCATAAATGTCAACGACAGCGTCACAAAATCCAAGTTCGACAATCTGTACGGCTGCCGCGAATCACTGGTAGACGGCATCAAACGCGCTACCGACATCATGCTGGCCGGCAAGGTGGCGGTAGTCGCGGGTTACGGCGATGTCGGCAAAGGCAGCGCCCAGTCCTTGCGGGCGTTCGGCTGCCGTGTGCTTATAACGGAGGTAGATCCTATCTGCGCGCTCCAGGCCCTGATGGAAGGCTACGAAGTCGTTACCATGGACGAAGCTGCGCCGAAGGCCGACATATTCGTCACCGCCACCGGCTGCAAGGACATAATAACCGTCGATCATATGAGGAAGATGAAAGACACGGCCATAGTCTGCAACATAGGCCACTTCGACGACGAGATACAGATCAACCCGCTCAATGCCTTGCCTGGCATCAAGAAGGAGACCGTAAAACCCCTGGTAGACCTATACGTGATGCCCGGTACTGGCCATCGCCTGATCGTGCTTTCAGAAGGCAGGCTGGTCAACCTGGGCAATGCCACGGGCCACCCCTCGTTCGTGATGTCAAACTCGTTCTCAAACCAGGTCCTGGCCCAGATCGAACTCTACACCAAGCACTACGAGCTCGGCGTGCACCGCCTACCCAAGGAACTCGACGAAAAAGTCGCAGCCATACATGTGGCCGCGCTGAACGGCCATCTGACTAAACTGACTTCCGACCAGGCCAAGTACCTGGGCGTACCCCAGGACGGCCCTTTCAAGGCCGAGCACTACCGCTACTAGGTCTTGCGGGACTGGACTCGACCGAACGAACCCCTGAGCATGCTGCCTATCGCGGCGCGTTCCTTGGGGCCAAGCTTGGAATGCCTGTGCTCATTTTCTCTGTCAGCGTCCAGCATCTTGTCGATGCTTTTTCTGTATAGCAGGGCGCGTATACGACCGAGTACGGGCTGGTTATTAGAGCGTATGTGAACCTCTTTCTCTCCATCAGCCGACTTGTGCTTCATCACCTTCAACGCGCCGCTGATGAACCTGTGGCCCAGGTCCTGCTCGGCTTCGAGCAGGAATTGCTGTCTGAGCTCGTCCGGGCTGGCCTCGGCCATGAACCGCCTGTAGGCCTTCTGGTCGCTTCCGCTTCCGCCCAGCCGCCTTTCCATCAGGCTCATGAGCATGTCGCTGTCATCCGCGGTCTCACCGGGCTTATGCGAAGTGGAAAGGCCCAGACGGTAGAGGTCCTCATAGACCTCCTCGTAGATTGGGCGCCTGGCCTCGACTATCTCGTACAGACGTTCACTGCCGATCTCGTCGATGGTTTCTAGAAGCTCCTTGGCGTATGCACGGTATTTTTCAACTCGGCGCATATGTCCATGAAGCTCCCTGCCCCGGCCGCGGATGCGGTCCACATCGTGGAACAGCTCTTTCACCTGGCTTATCTGCGCACCCAGCGCGACCCTTCCTACTTCGCTCCGGCCGGCACCGTCCAGGTCCTTGCCGATCAGTAGCGCCAAGGCGTCCTCGAACGTCAGATACGGTTCCGGCTGCCTCTCGGCGTGATCATGAGTGTCAGCGTCGTCCGGTCCGGGGGCCTCCGTCTCCCACCGCAGATGCAGTGGCACCGGCGGCTGGAGCTGATCAGCGTCCTCGCCGCCACGCGCCGCCTTGATCCTGGCCCGGTCCAACTTCCTGTCAGCCGATTCCTTGTCGGCGAAAAGTTTCCATAGCTCGTCCATCGTATAGAGCTTGTGGCTGATACCATCCCCGGATTCGGTTCTTACCTCGAACATACGCTCCACGTATTTTTCGCCGGAGTATTTATCCTTTCTTACGAAGGTCTGGTCGCGGACTATCCGGGACATGGCGCCGTTTCTGATGACCCACTGCTTATTGCCGTCCTCATCTTCGATGGCCGAAGCCTCAGCGGAAGGACTTATCCATGCAAGCCCGCGCCAATCGGCCATGCCCAGTTCTGATTGCTGGCCTGCCAGGCCTTCCAGTAGCCGCTGCGTCTTTTCTTCCGGACTCAATAGCTCAGGCCGGCCGCTGACGCGCTCAGGTATGGTCGGCGCATTCACCGTACCTACCTTCTTGATCTCCGGCCTGGCCATCTCTTCTTCGCCCACCCAGCGATAGCCTATGACGTCCCTGTATACGCGGGGGTGGTCATGGTGGAGGTGCACCTTGGGATAAGCCTCGTCGGTTACGTCGAAATGGTCCTGGAACAGGTCGACCTCCCTTTCTTCCTTGGGCTGGATCGACCGTCCATAGAACGTGGTCTTGGCCTTGAAGGGGCCGTATATGGTGCGCTCCACGGGTACACGTTTGGTACCGTCGAACTCCAATATGTCCACTATCTGGCCGTCCGGGCCTATCACGTCGACGGTCCTGTAGTCATACTCTTCCTCTACGGTCTCGCCCGTAGGGACTTCTTTGCGGTATGTGAAATCAACGCCGCCTACGCTGGTCTTGGTAGGGCGCGGCAGGCGGGTCTTCCTGGTTATTTCGCGGGTACGGGTCAGACGCTCGTAGCTACTGACCCTGTAGCGCATTCCGTCAGCCTCTACCCACTCCATGCCCAGCATGCTGGGCTCACCGCGTTCACGGGCAGCATGTTCCAGTTGCGAAAAGACATTCGCGTCCGGGTTTATCGAGGTGTACTCCTGATCTTGGTATTCGAACGTGCCGGCAGGGGGCTCTAGCTCATATACGGGGGCCTCACCTACCGGATAATCCTCCATGGGAGGTTCGGGCGGAGCATGAGGATTTTCTATTTTTGTCGGCATATATGGGATTATACAGCATAATCCCATTTTTGTCAATTACATGAGGTTAGATAGCCTTAACCGGCGCCTGGCTGTTGACCCGGATCTGGTTCGGGGCCTGGGCCCATCCCCTCCAGCTGCATCTGGTCCCATTCCTGCCTGGGCATGGGCGCCGCGCCCGCCAGTTCGTGCAGGCCTGCATCCTCGGCGATCTTGGCCCAGGCCTTCCTTTGGCCGGCGTCGTTATAGGGGTTCTGGATACCGTAACGTATCATGTCGTGCACTGATTTCACGTCTGCGGCATCGCCTGTACCGCCTCTGGCTATGTGAACGATGGTCCTCTGAGCGGCTTCCACGGCCTCGGCCTTGGCACCGGACCATGCCGAGCCCTTCACGCTCAATATAGACCCTATCGCGGTCTTGGACTTGTAATTCCTACTAGAGTAAGCTGATTCATACTTATGGGTCTTGGCGTTCCAGATGATGCCGTGGCCGTCACGCAGGTCGGGCCGTTCGGTGCGGCTGGCGGCCCGCTGGGCAGCTTTCATGGTACGCTGGGCCACGCCCTGGCCGAGCCTACCCTGAATATTGTTGCCAATCGCGGCCAAGGCCTCCGGCTCGGCGCGTCCGGCCGAGGCCTGCGCGATTGCGGCCATGACCTGGGTGTCGGCGTATTCCATATCCGGACTATGCTTGATTGAAGCCAATGTACCGGCATGTTCCAGGATGTCGCTGCCGCCTAGACGTTCCTTGTCTTCGCTGCTTTCCTGCAGGATCTCACCCATCTTACGGAAGTCGCCTATGCTGGAAGGAGCGATGGCTTGGCCGGTCTTCTTATCTATGAAACCTGCTTCGGCCAGTCGATCGGATATCTTGACGCCGTTTGCGTCCACGCCCTTGAAGTCCTGGTGCCGTCCAGATATGGCGCGCCAACCCTCATAATGCATGCCGCCGTGCTGGTTGATTTCTTCCAGGCCTTTCATGCTCTCGGCGATGGCCCGGTTATCCAGCTGGTCCTGCAGGTGCGCGGCGCCGCGCCGGAAGCCCCACATACCGCTCCACTGCTTACCGGTAAGCGGATTGGTAAGGTTGCGCGGCTTACCTAACCTGTAGGGCAGGTATTCGTCCTGGTCCGTCACATTGACGGCTATGCGGTTTCCTAGGTGGCCCAAGCTGGTCTGATTGCCTGTGAAGGGGTTCTTGAAGCGGCCGAAGTTCTTGTCGAACAGTTCGCCCGCCCTTGCACGCTTCAGCTGGGAAGCGCCTTTCTCGGCCCGGTATTTGCCCAATCTGCCGAATGCGGGCTGGGCGCGCTGGTTCATGAAGTTGCCGACGCCGCTCATGATACTGCCCGACATCCTGAAGGTCATAGGTATGGCGAAATAGGGACCGAAATAAGCCACCATGGCAACCAGTTGGTTGAAGAGGCTCTGGCTGTTAGTGAGGGATATGGAAGCGAATACGCGGCCGATGGCTATGAAGGCCGCGATCAGCGGGAACATCAGCAGGGCTTTGGTGAATGATTCCCACCACAGCCTGAACGTCCTCTGGGTGCTCGGCAGGACGTAGGCGATGATGGCGACGGGCGACAACACGATGAGCAGGATGATAACCAGTTGCCTAAGGATCAGGACGGTGATGGCCACAAGGACTGCCAGGCCCGCAGTAAGCAGGTACGACAGCAGGATGCCTATAGCCCCGATTATCGCTACGATGCCTATTATGAACGCCGCGAAACCGGCCAGCAGAGCGGCCGCGCTACCCGAGAAATTGATAGTGCTGTTCAGGTTATGGAACGGGTAGGTTATAAGCTCTCTCACGCCGTAGCCCAGGTTGTTGGAAAGGGTTAGGGCGAAGTTCATGAGCGTCCAGGACAAGGTTATGCCCATGGCCGCTATCAGCACCCTTGGCAGCATCTTGCGTATGGTATACGCGTCCAGTATCTCCATACCGAGGGCCTGGGCCGTCACGATGATCATGCCTGCTATGACTAGCAACCCCAGTGATATATCTCTGAAAGACGACCATGCGGTGTAGTAATCTTCGCACGTGGTCTGGTTAGTGCAGAATATGTCCTGGGTGTGTATGTCCATCTGCTGGGTTATGAGGTCGTCCGTCTTGCCGATGGCGCTGGTGAGCAGATCGGTCACAGGGCAGATTATCCAGCTCAGAGCGTTCGCTGACGCGGTACAGCCTAGTTCGTTGCTGTTGCCGCCTGCGGCTGCCCCGCCACCTGGAACAGTTCCTGTTCCAGGCGTCTTAGTATTGGTGTTGCCGCCAGGGTTGGCTATGTTGACGGTGAGCTTCTTGCTCACCTTGCAGCCGTTCTGGTCGCTGAAGGAAACATCAGTGATCTGCGGGCTATAGCCGGAACCATAGGGGTTGCTGCCGCTGTATCTTATTATCAGGGTGCCATGTCCGGGGTTCTTCTTATCAGGTGTGATCTGGGATTTGCAGGTAGAGCTATTATCGATGTATACGCCGTTAGAACCGTTCTGCGTGAAGCTCATGGTGCTGCCATCGGACGTCGATATGGTGCCTGAATCCACCCACGTGAAGTACTTCGCGTAGTTCTGGGTGTATTGGAACTGAACGACGGGGTATGTATAGGATACGCAGTTGTTGTTTACCGAACTGACCTGACTGTTGACCGTTATCGTGGCCTCGCTGGCGGCCCCGGCGTTCTGCGGATCCCCTCCTTTGCCCGGAAAGTCCTTGATCACGTTAGGGCTACAGCCGTTGCTCTGGCCTTGGGCTACATAGCTATCATTGTTGTCGGTCTTGTTGTCGAAGTATATTACGCTGTCGTTGCTACCCAGGATGAATACTTTCAGGGTGTTGTGGTCGACCCATGTAGCGACGTATCTGGGTAAAGGAGAGATGGTGATCGGTTTTTCGCCCGGCTGGTCCGGCGTCTGATCCCTCCCCCCTAGGCAAGAGGCGTACCAGTATGCCTTGCTGCTGCCGTCGGTCTTGCCGCTAGCCGTATGTATTATGGCCGTGCAGCCGTCAAAACCGTCAGCCGCACCGCCGTTATAGTAGCCGGGGTCGTTGCGCGACGAGTGAGTATATACCTGACGCTTGCCATCATGGATCTCTACGATTTGCGACCAGCCGGCGCCTGTGTACTGGAAAGTCCCTTCGCCGCTGTTGGCGCTGGCGTTGCCCGCCAAGGCGAAGCTTAATAAGCCTAG
>CAZSAN010000051.1:0-5508 GCA_964604985.1 uncultured Candidatus Saccharibacteria bacterium
ATGCATGCGCACAATCATGCGAGTTGGAATTCCTGGCGCGGAGCCTTGGGAAAGTTCTTGGTATCGAACACGACCATGGTTTCCGGCTTGAGGCGGTAGAATTCCTGGGTGTTCTTAGGATCGTCAGGGTCCGGTAGCAAGAAAGACGGTCTATCAAGCTTGGCTATATATGCTTCCCTGGCATCTTGCGGAATCTCTTTCATGAGTTCCGCCTTGCCCGCCAGAGTGACCGCAGCCACATAGTCCTCTTCCGGCGTGTTCTCATGGACCATAACGGTGGCACTGGCCATGGGGTTTTTCTCTAGCTGTTGTGAGTGTTTGCGGTCCGTACGGCTACACCAATAGATGTTGAAGTCGCCGTCGGCATAGAAATGGACCGTGCATACCCACGGGCCATTATCATCGGCCGTGGCCAGCTGCATAATCTTGATGTCGTTCAGATATTGGCGTGCAAGTTCTTTGGGGTCCATGGCTATATTTTACTCCATCCGTATTCAGCATACGTCTTACCGTTCGCTATCTGCTCAAGATAAAAGCGTATCGGTGGCACCACGTTGTCGGGCAGGTTTTTTGGATCAAGCCAAACGAGTTCGGCATGCTTATGTGGTTCGGCATTATATGCCTCGCCTTTCCATTTTACAGCTTCGAAACATACGTCGACCCACATTAGGTCAGACTTGCGGTTGGCGGTCAGGACATGCCGCAGATCTTTGGGGCTGATATCAACGCCTGCTTCTTCCTGGGCTTCGCGGGCGGCGGCTGACAAGTAACTTTCACCTTCGTCGACTTTGCCGGATATCAGACCGTACAGGCCGTCTCCCCAGCCGGTATTCTGCCGGAGCACGAAAGCTACTTTGCCGTTCCGCCTAAGTATCAGATGCGCGGCTATGTACGGCGTGGCGCTATCGTACTTGGGTTTCATCGGTTGTCGCCGGCGCCCCCTAGGACGCCGCGTTTCTGGCGATCGGCCAGCTTCTTCAGATTGGCCGCAGCTATGTCATCAAAGCTTATTCCCAGGTGATGCGCGAACACGGCCAGATACCAGAGCACGTCGCCTATTTCCTTGCCAAGCTCTTGCTTATCGGCGTCGCTGACCTTGCCGCCTTTGTCGCGTATTATCTTCTTGACCTTCTCAGCTACCTCGCCGGCTTCCCCGTTGATGCCAAGCACCCAGTGCAACAGATCGTTGAACTCATTGCCGTCGGATATAACGGTCGTGAGCGCCTTTTCCTGATATTCGTCGAATCTCATCTAGCCCATTGTATCATCGGAGCCAGCGTCTTCGATCTTCACGGCGCCGGGACGCACCACTTCGATAGCATCATCGAGTATGCGCACTATGGTGGACGGCTTACGACCCGATAAATCACCGCCGTCTTCATAAAAATCCACCGAGCCGCCGAAATACCCTTTGGCCTCGGCGATGGTCGTAGCCGGGGGTTGCCCCGGCTGGTTGGCGCTGCTGGTCACCAGTGGTCCGGTCCGTTCCAGCAAGGTTTGCAGCCTTTTATCGGCGGGTATGCGTACGGCCAGGCTCAGCTTTCCTTTGTGCAGATATTCCAAGCCGGGCTCAGATGCGGGTATTATCACACTGACCGCTCCGGGCCAGAACTGTTCTACGGCTTTCAGATAGCGATGCCTTAGGCCTAGTGCCTCTAGCTGCCCTATGTCAGCCGCTATCAGCGTGCCGGGCTTGGCGTCGCGCTTCTTCAATTCATACAACCTTGCTACGGCAGCCGGGTCCGAGGCGCGTCCTACCACGCCGTACACGGTATCCGTAGGTATTACACCTATGGCACCTTCATCCAGTAAACGGGTTGCGGAGTCAGACATATCTGACAGTGTAGCGCAATCAGGATTTAATTCTGAGTCCTGATATACGCATAGGTGGCCATGGCGGCTAATCCAAGCACGATTATGACCGTGGCCGCTATGGCCGCGCCGGTTCCGCTGTTTCTTTCAGGCTTCGGCTGCGGCTTGGGCTTAGGCTTGGATGAGCCTGAGTCAGGCTTGGGTGCGGACTTCGGTTCCTCACCGGTTCTTTCAGGGGGTGGCGCCTCGTGGACGGCGGTCTCTGGATCTTCAGCGTGTTTCGGAGGTGCTATATCCATGACGGGTGCTTTGGCGTGGGCATCCGTATGCGCGGCTGTCTGCTCTTCCATATCAGCTAGCATAACATAAGCGTCATGGCGTGGTCGCTATGCGAGCCGCTACATTGTATGATATGCCAATGACCCAATATCTATTGCGATTGGCGAAACGCTTCGCCGTGCTCATCCCTGGCATGGTCATAGCTTATTTTTCGGTGCGGAATATTTTTCCCTACTTCCATCGCCGCCTCCCGCTGAGTATAGCCATAATAGCCACCTATGCTCTGGCCGCGTACGTACTTATCCCCGCGATCATAAGGCTATGGCGTGTGCTGCGCCCAGCTAATCATCTACCTTTGTACTGTGTCACTCCGGACGGGTTTGCCTCCGACCCGGTGAACATCGGTATCATAGGCACCAGACGCCAGCTCATAAAGGCCATGGAGCTGGCGGGGTGGCACACGGCCGATCCCCGAGGTTTCAAGAACGCCGTGCGGGCAGGCTTGAGTACCGTGTACGATTGGGACTATCCGAACGCGCCAGTAAGCAGCCTGTATCTTTTCGGCCGTAGGCAGGACATAGCCTTCCAAATTCCGGTCAAAGGAGTCAAAGGCGGCAGCAGGCACCACGTACGCTTCTGGGCTACTACCTACGAGGAGCGCAAACCCCTGGCCGTGCACACCATCCATTGGCACCATAGGCGCGAGCACGTCTATGGCGATGACCTGCTGTGGGTAGGGGCCGCGTCGCTGGATGTCGGTGTAAATTTCATAAGGCACAATTTCCAGATGACGCACATGATAGATCCGGACACCAATAAGGAACGCGACCTTATAATAAGCGGATTGAAGGCGAAAGGATTGATCGGCAAGTTGCAGATACTCAAGCTAGGCGAGCCTTACCGATTGATCAACCGCGTAATCGGCGGTACTTTGCACACCGACGGCAGGATGGCGGTGGTAACCTTAAAAGCACCTAGCGGTGCAGGCCGGCGACCTTCCCGCCGGTGATAAACAATACTGCTAGTAGGACCGCGACGATAACCACTACGAACACCAGAGTCCAGAATATCGTCGACAACAGGTGGTGGCCGCCCGCGTCCTTATCTTTCTCGTTAAGCTCGCGGTTACGCTCGGCAGCCGTGGCATCTTCTACTGCCAGCATAACGTCGCCTTCGTGCGACACAATATCATCTACGGCCTCGTCGGTCCGCGCATCATCCAATTCGACACTGCCCGACTCAATGTCAGGCGCAGGCTTTGTCTCTGTTTCCGCCTTATCTGATTCGTCAGTATCAGGAACTGGCGCCGTACCCTCAGCATCAGCCTCCGGCACATCCGGTTTATCAGAATCTTCTATCTCTCCCGTAAGTTCATCCAGCTGCTTGATGGTTATCGGTTTGGCTTTGGAAGCAGCCGAAGCGCTCACGCCTAATTGCTTGCGCAACTTATCCGATAACTGCGGCGCCGTCTTGGCCGAGGACGAAGAGGGCACATCAGTCGGTACAGGGGCCGCTTCCTTTTCATCGGACGCCGGGGGGCTATCTGCCCCTTCGGGCCGTTTAGGGTCCATCATGGCATCTATCTGGCGGACCAGCTCGTCCTGCTCGTCCTTTTTCTGATCCCGGTCCTTCTTCCTATTCAGCATATGCTTGCTCACGGACAGTATAACATCGGTTGCTTTCATGCTTCATGCATGGTTATATAGCAAAGAGTGGCTGCCGCGTATCAGTTCATGCGCTACCGCTAGCGAACAACATGACAACGGCAATAAGCCATAGCGGGTCTTCATCAACATAAAAGGAGATCTCGTTATGTCCAAGGACAAAGAGTACAAGGGCTACTACGACGAGCACATGAAGCACTGGCGCGCCTGGGGCTCATGGTTCAGCTGGGGATCACCGGTCGGACTGGGACTTTTCTTCGTCTCGATCGCCTTCAGCGCCTGGCTTCTAGCCAAGGCCTTCGGCTGGGGCTAGGTCAGTCCGGCTGACCGGAAACGGCGCGGCTATCGAAGCCGTGCCGTTTCCCTTTGTCAAAGATCCCGCTCCCTATTACCGCGGCCAGAAGGATCAGGCATCCGCCCGCTAACTCATGTGCCGCCGGAGTCTCTTGGAATAATATATAAGCCATTATGGTCGCAAATATCAGCTCGGTCGACGTGATTACGGTTCCGGCATTGACGTCGAAATGCTGGAAACCATATAGCAACAGGTTCGAACCTACGATCAATACGGCTGCGAATACCACGGTCAATATGCTGCCACGCAGACTGACGTGACGTATAATTGCCTGTCCGGAAAACATCGTCACTATGACGGTGAATATAGTACCTATGAGGTACTGGAGCCACAGGACCGCGTTGCGCTCAACTCCGGCCAATTGCTTACGGAAAACGTTAGCCGTGCCGTCGCACACGCCGGCAGCCACGCCGTACAGCAGCCCCAGACTGCCCGCCAGCAAGGCGTTGGCATATACGCTCAGCCCCGCTAGCGCCAACAATATGGCTATTATCTTGGAAACGGGTGCACCTTCACGTAATATTAATGTACCCAGCAGGAATGAAACTACCATATTGGCCGCATAGTACGTAAACAAACTGTTAGCTACCGTCGTGTTCTCTACTGCAGATGTAAAGAATAATACGACCAAAGCGAATAAGATACTCAGCGCGGCAGCAGCAGGAAGCTTAGCTTTCGGAACACGAAGCTTGTCCTTCTTAAACAGCCCGTAAGCAGTCAGCAGTAAAAGCACCAGTGCATACCTGGCAGCCACTTGCGCATCGTTACCCCACATCGGTGCGACCTCGCGCACTAGGATTCCGGTCATCGCATACATAAACGCCGCGCCGAACAATGCTTCGGCGCCGCTCAGGCCGTGTCTAGTCCTCATGGTGCCAGGCGGTTGATGTCGCGCGGGAAGAGGGTGGCTTCCTTGACGTTGTTGAAGCCGATGATCTTTTCCGTCAGCCGCTCCAGGCCCAGGCCGAAGCCGCCATGCGGCGGCATCCCATAGCGCATAGCCGTCAGCAAGGGCTCGAAACCGGGATCATCAGGATCGCCGTTGGCTAGATCCTTCAACTGCCTAACGAGCACATCGTAGCGGTTTTCCCGCATGCTGCCCGTGGTTATCTCTACGCCTCTGAACAGCAGGTCTACGCGGTCTGCGACTTCAGGGTCCTTGTCATTGGCCTTGTGGTAGAACTTCATCTCGCTTGCGGGCCACTCGCTTACAAAAACGGCTTCGGAACCCAGGTTCTTCTTGGCATAATCACAGATCCAACGCTCCTCGTCAGGGCGTAGGTCCTTCTCGCCCACGGTGTCTTCGCCGGTCGCTTTGCTGTACTTTTCGTGGATCTCCGCCATGGTAAGAACCGGTATCTCGGCGGGTAGTACGGGCTTGGTAGCATTCCAACGTTT
>CAZSAN010000052.1:0-1979 GCA_964604985.1 uncultured Candidatus Saccharibacteria bacterium
ACGCTGCCGTCGTGCATGTATACCACCCTGGTGGCATAACGGGTGAGTTCCGGATTATGGGTGACGAAAATTATAGTGTTGCCCATCTTGTGTATATCGGCCAACAGCTCCATGACCAACCGCGAGCTGGCACTGTCTAGGTTGCCGGTGGGTTCATCGGCTATTATCAGCTTGGGATTGTTCACCAAGGCCCGGGCTATGGCTGCGCATTGTGCCTGGCCGCCGGAAAGCTGGCTGGGCAGGAAATACTCGCGGCTCTGTATGCCTACGCGGTCCAGCATCTGGCTGGCCAGCTTGAGCCGGCGCGTCGATGACATTCCCTTGTACGTAAGAGGCAGGGCCACGTTCTCCAGCGCGGTCAGACGGGGCAGCAGGTTGAAGAATTGGAAAATGAAGCCTATCTTGTCGCGTCTGATCTTGGCCGCCTGATTAGGGCGCAGGCGGGCGACTCCCTTGCCATCCAGCCTGTAGGTGCCGTGGCTGGGCTTATCCAGCAGACCCATAAGGTTCATGAGCGTACTCTTACCGCAGCCGCTCGGACCCATGACGGCTACGAATTCACCCTTGTCAATGGTCAAGTTGACCTCGTCGAGCGCCAGCGTAGTGGCATCGCCGAAGCCGTACAGTTTGCTGACGTCTTGCAGTTCTATCAGGGCCATTCTATTAAACAAGTTTAAACCCGTGTTTGCATTCTCCGCAAGGAGTTTTTTAAAGTATTTTTTACCATTTCGGACATTGCGCGCGATTTGCTAAACTTTATATCTGTAAGGAGAGGTGGCCGAGTTGGTTTAAGGCGCACGCCTGGAAAGTGTGTTGAGTCGCAAGGCTCTCGCAGGTTCGAATCCTGTCCTCTCCGCCAGATACGACAAAAAGTCCTACTTATTTGCATATATCGGTAAAAGTCACTACACTTTACCTTGAGGGTTAAAAAGAAAAATCCATGGAAGAATTCATTCAGCAATTATTGAAAGAGGCAGGTGTGCCTGATTCTACGGATCCAGAGGTACGTAAACAGTTGGCTACGGACCTGGCATCCAAGGCCAACGACCTGGTGAACAAGCGCCTGATAGACGCTATGAGCGAGAAGGATGCAGTAGCGTTCGGTAAACTCATCGACAAGCAACCGGACGACCTGCAAGCCATGCAGCAATTCATTGACGACCATGTACCGAATAAGGAGCAAGTGGCCGGCGCGGCGCTCTTGGAATTCCGAGCGCTATATCTTGGCGCGGCCGCTTAAAACATCCATATGGCAGAAGCCGCACCGGTAGCACCAGGTACGCCGGGTATACCCGCCGACGAGCAGCCCACCACCGTCATGGATCCTGTCGGTGGATCGCCCGATGAACAGCCAACCATGGTTATGGACCCTGTGGGGCACGATCCAGCGGAAGCACCGACCACCATCATGGATCCGGTAGCGCCTGCGCCTGAGGCGCACGCTCCGGCGGCCGCCACAGAATCAGCTGAGGGCGCCTCCGCGCCTGCAGAACCTGCTTCCATTCCCGCCGAACCACCAGGGGAGGGCCGCCCGCCAGGAAGCGATGACGAGCTTGCCAAGAGCCTTCAGCTCAAGGTGGTGGATACGTCCGAAGGTGTGGTCGGCAAAGCCTATGATGCCGCTGACGCACACCTGGCAGAACAGACCACCCAAGGAGGCTTCAGGGGTTTCCTGAAGAAGATATGGCACGGTAACATCGCCCGCGACTACATAAGGCTGCGCAAGTCGCAGCAAGGCCGCGAGGAAATAGTCGAGACCGGCAACATGTACGCCCTGGAGAACGGCTCCCAGGCCGAGCACGACCAGGAGATGGCAGCGGTGGTCACACGCTTCACCGACGGCTATCTTCACGACGGCGAAAGCGAGGGCAGGCTATCGGATACCGACAGCGGCACCCAGATAGAGTCACAGCTCAGGGTCCTGATCAATCACTTCGCCCAAGGAGCGATCGATGCGGACGTACTGACGGAAGAGAAGA
>CAZSAN010000053.1:0-7008 GCA_964604985.1 uncultured Candidatus Saccharibacteria bacterium
GCTTCAGCGAGGTAGAGGGCACCAGGGGCGAATCGGCGTATGTCTTCAGGATGGGGAATCGCTGGGGTGCGTTCGTGCAGGAAGGCCTCGGCACCAAAAGCCTGATAGCACAGTCGGTATATAAGGAGACTGGCGAATCACATTTCGCAGGTATAGCCCAGGACACGGTGGCCTGTATCATAAACGACCTGGTCAGCGTAGGCGCAACGCCCGTGGTCCTGAACGCCTACTGGTCTTCCAGCTCCTACGAGTGGCTGACGGACAAAAAGCTGGCCGAAGATTTCATCAATGGCTGGCGGACAGCCTGCGACCAGTCCGGCGTGGTGTGGGGCGGCGGCGAGACACAGGCTCTTTCCGGAGTGATAGCTACCGGCGCGCTTGAACTAGCCGGATCAGCTTTCGGCGTCATCGACGAACCGGAACACCTGGTACAAGGCAAGAATATACGGGCGGGCGACGCGGTGGTGCTGGTAGAATCCAGCGGCGTCCATGCCAACGGCATCAGCCTTATCCGCGAACTGGCAGAACGGTTGGCCGAAGGCTACCGTACTAAGCTTCCAAATGGAGCCACCTTGGGCGAAGCTGCCTTGCAGCCTACTCATCTCTACGCCAAACTGGTCAAGACGCTGCAGGACTCCGGCACTGACATACATTACTTATCGAACATAACAGGCCACGGTTGGCGTAAGCTGATGCGCGCCGAAGCCGATTTCAGTTACGTCATGCACGAGGTGCCACCAGCGCACGACATCTTCGCCTTCATAGCGGAGCATGCGGATAACGACGAGAGAGAGATGTACGGCAATTACAACATGGGCGCAGGTTATGCAGTGTACGTGCCGGCCGACCAGGCCGAAGGCGTGGTCAAGACCGCGGCCGGACAAGGGCTGAAGGCCTGGGCGGCCGGCGAGGTCCAGCGGGGGCCGAAACGCGTGATCATCGAACCAAAAGACATAACATTCGAAGGCGAAAGCCTGGAGGTACGCTAGTGCTGGTGCTCAGGGGCGTTTCGGCCCTGTCGGACTTCCGTGCCAAAAAACTGTTGGAAAAGCTACGGGCCATTGATGAGTCCATAACCGGTATAGAGGCGGAATACGCACATTTCGCCGAGACCGAAGGCAAACTCTCTGCCGCCGAAGAAGCCGAGCTCAATAAGCTTGTCAGTTATGGAAAGCCGTTCAATGGCGCAGGCAAAGGTAACCTTTACCTGGCCGTGCCACGCCCCGGTACGATATCGCCATGGTCATCCAAGGCCACAGATATCGCTCATAACTCAGGCTTGAAGGATGTAAAGCGTTTGGAAAGAGGCATCGCCTATTACGTACAAGGAGGCAAGGCTCCTGCGCGCCAGGCCGTCGCCGCCATATTGCACGACCGTATGACAGAAACCGTACTTGATGATTTTCAAGACGCTGCGGTGCTGTTCACATCCACGGAACCGTCGCCTCTAACCACGGTAGACTTATTAGGCGAAGGCAGAGGAGCCTTGGACGCTGCCAATGCAGCGCTAGGTTTGGCCCTGGCCGAAGACGAGATCGACTATCTTTGCGACGCTTACGGCGCCTTGGGGCGTAATCCTACTGACGTGGAACTTATGATGTTCGCCCAGGTCAACAGCGAACATTGCAGGCACAAGATCTTCAACGCATCTTGGACCATAGATGGGCGCAAGCAGCCGAAGAGCCTGTTCAAAATGATCAAGAATACTTTCGAGCAAGGCGGCGATGACGTGCTTTCGGCTTATAGCGATAACGCTGCCGTACTGCGCGGACCGGAAGCGGGACGATTTTTCGCAGACAAAGACGGCGTTTACTCATATCACAAGGAACCTATACACAGCGTCATAAAGGTAGAGACACATAACCACCCCACGGCCATCGCACCGGTACCTGGCGCCGCCACCGGCATAGGTGGCGAGATCCGCGACGAGGCCGCCACCGGCCGTGGCGCAAAGTCAAAGATGGGCCTGGCCGGATTCAGCGTGTCGAACCTGGAGATACCAAGCGCTACCCAGCCATGGGAAACACCCTACGGCAAACCGGAGCGCATAGTCTCGGCTCTAGACATAATGCTGGAAGCGCCCATCGGCGGAGCATCTTTCGCCAACGAATTCGGCCGTCCGAACCTGGCAGGCTATTTCCGCACTTATCAACAGAAGGTCGGCAACGAGACCTGGGGCTACCACAAGCCAATAATGATAGCCGGGGGTCTCGGCAATATCCGCGATGATCACGTCAAGAAGGACCGCTTGAAGCCTGGTTCGCTGGTAATACAGCTGGGCGGACCGGCCATGCTTATAGGATTGGGCGGCGGCGCGGCTTCAAGCATGCAGTCAGGCGCCAGCGACGCAGAGCTGGATTTCGCGTCGGTACAACGCGGCAATGGCGAGATCGAACGCCGCACCAACGAGGTGATCGACGCCTGCTGGGCCCTGGGGGACAAGAACCCGATAGTAACCATCCACGATGTCGGCGCCGGAGGTTTATCCAACGCCTTACCGGAGCTAGTGCATGATTCCGACCGCGGGGCAGTGTTTGAACTGCGCGACATCCCCAACGCCGAACCCGGCTTGAGCCCACTGGAAATCTGGTGCAACGAAGCCCAGGAGCGTTATGTGCTCGGCATAGAGCCAGGGGATCTGGAACGCTTCAAAGCCATATGTGAACGTGAGCGCTGCCCATTCGCAGTAGTGGGTAAGATCACCGAAAAGGAAAGGCTGGTCGTAAAGGACCGCCTATTCAAAGACATGCCCGTCGACCTGCCCATGGAAGTCCTCTTCGGCAAACCGCCCAGGATGACCCGCGAAGTCACGCGCCAAGGCGAAGACGACGGCAAGCTTTCCCTAAGCGGTATCAAGCTGGACGAAGCTATCGAACGCGTCTTGAGGTTCCCGGCTGTGGGCAGCAAGAAATTCCTAATAACCATAGGCGACCGCACCGTCGGCGGCCTGGTCACCCGAGACCAGATGGTCGGCCCCTGGCAGGTGCCGGTCAGCGACGTAGCCGTCAGCGCTGCCGCCTTCGATTCGCAAGCCGGCGAGGCTATGGCCATGGGCGAACGCACGCCGCTGGCCGTCCTGAACGCGCCGGCCGCCGCCCGCATGGCCATAGCAGAAGTCATAACTAACATCGCTGCCGCTGACATCGCCAAACTTCAAGACATAAAGTTATCTGCCAACTGGATGGCAGCGGCTGGGCACGGTAAAGAGGACGAGCGCCTGTTCGACAGCGTGCGCGCCGTGGGCGAAGAGTTTGCGCCAGCGCTGGGCCTTACCATACCGGTAGGCAAGGATTCGCTCAGTATGCGCACCGCCTGGGAAGAGAAAGACGAGCATAAGAGCGTGACCTCACCGGTATCGCTCATAGTCACCGGATTTTCACCAGTCAAAGACGTAGGCAGGACTCTCACGCCTCAGCTTGACCTCGAAGAAGACACAGGATTGGTTCTGGTCAACCTGAGCGACGGCACGAGATTAGGCGGTTCGGCATTGGCACAGACCTATGACCGCCCCGGCGGCGAAACTCCAGATATTGAAGCCCGGAGGCTAAGCAGCTTCTTTGACGCACTTAGCAAGCTCAAGCAGGAAGGCAAGATCCTAGCATATCACGACCGGTCCGACGGCGGCCTGTTGGCCGCAGCGGTGGAGATGGCATTCGCCAGCCGGTCAGGTCTAGAGCTGGAAATCGGCGGGTTATGCGGCCACCCCCTGGAAAAACTCTTCAACGAAGAGCCAGGCGCCATCATACAGGTTCGAAAGTCAGATGTGCCGGAAGTCACGAAATTATTCGACGACGCCGTAAACATAGGCAGGCCCACAAAAAGCCAGGAAATCGTTATCTCGGACGGTCACGAACTGTACAGGAACTCACGTGCCGAATTGGAAAGCTGGTGGAGCGAGACAAGCTACCATATCCAGAAGCTCCGCGACAATCCCGAATCGGCGGACCAGGAGTTCTCTGCCATAAAGGACGACGAGGATCCCGGCATATCTCCGGATACGGGCTTTAAGCTGGCAACCAAACCATACAAGGAGAAGCCCAAGGTCGCCATCTTCCGCGAACAGGGCGTTAACGGACAGGTGGAGATGGCCGCCGCCTTCGACCGCGCCGGTTTCACTGCGGTGGACGTACATATGCGCGACCTCATCAGCGGCCGACACGACCTGGCTGACTTTGCCGGCCTGGCGGTCTCCGGCGGCTTCAGCTACGGCGACGTACTAGGAGCCGGCGAAGGCTGGGCCAAATCCATATTGTTCAACGACGGCTTGCGTGAAAAATTCGCTAAGTTCTTCGCCCGCAAAGACACCTTCACGCTGGGTTCATGCAACGGTTGCCAGATGCTGGCCGCTCTAAAGGAAATCATTCCCGGCGCGGACACCTGGCCTGGATTCCTGGGCAACACATCAGCGCAGTTCGAAGCCCGGGTCTGCACCGTACAGATAAACGAGTCGCCGTCCATACTCCTCAAAGGAATGGCAGGCTCGCGCATACCCGTACCAGTGGCCCACGGCGAGGGCCGTGCCGTCTTCGCAAGCCAGGCCGACAAACAGGCCGCACTCAAGGATAAGCTGGTGGCGATGCAATACGTCGATAACTACGGCGGGCCTACGGAGGCTTATCCGGCCAATCCCAGCGGCTCGGAGCAGGGGATAACCTCGCTCACAACCAGGGACGGACGCGCTACAATCTTCATGCCGCATCCGGAGCGCGCCTTCCAGAGCCGCCAGCTATCCTGGCACCCGCCGGAATGGGGTGAAGATTCCCCCTGGATGCAGATCTTTCATAATGCCCGCGCCTGGGTAGAGGATAATGAATAGCCATGTACAGAGCCATCATCTTCGACTTCTTCGACGTCATCCACCGCGATCCTTTCCAGCACTGGCTTAGACAGAACGGCTTGGAACGCGCAGGAGAAATGGAAGAATCAGCCAGGCTGTTCGACCTAGGAAAGATAGATCTGGAAGAGCATCACCGCCGCGTCAGCAAAGCCAGCGGCAAACCCATAGATGGCATCAGAGAAAGTTTCGACGATATATCCTGGATAGATCAAGAGATGGTAGAGCTGATAAGGAATGTGAAAAAGAACTGCAAGACAGGCTTACTATCCAACTCAGCCACTGAATACCTGGGCCGCATAATCGATCTGCATGCTTTGGAATCACTGTTCGATGTCCTGATAGTTTCGGCCGACGTAGGCCTGGTCAAACCGGACCCCAGGATATTCGAACATGCCTTGGACCAGCTTGGAGTGAAGGCCGAAGAAGCCATTTTCATAGACGACAACCCCAGGAACACCGAGGCCGCATCGCGCCTAGGCATAAAGGGAATCACTTACGACGGCGACATAACCAAGCTTAAAAAAGAACTAATCGGGTCGGGTATATCCGTTTAGTGCAGCCGTCCGCTTAGCTTACAGCTAGGAGGGAGCGGTTCAGCTCCTAGGACTCAGGTCCACATCTAGGACCTCGATCTCCAGGCCCAGATCTTCAGCTTGAAAATCTACGGAGTGGGGGAGGTTTATGCGTTCACCGCCCGTAAGAGCTATGCTGCCGCCATAAGCCGGAGACACGGACTCGATCTCACCAACCGCGCCATTGAAACTGACCAGCTCCTCCTCGGTGCCGCCATCACCATCATCTACCCAGTGAGTGGCATCGAGCTTATTAATGTAGACCGGGCTATTGTCTGATAAGCGGGCAAGTATGACGACACCCTGCCAACGCTCAAGGGTCTCAGGGTCAGGATCAGCTCCGGATTTGTCAGCTTCTATGGCAGCCAACAAGTCCTGCACCAGATCCGTACCAGATAGACCGACTGCCATCTCACCACCTGCACTACCCATACGTACTCCTTGGCTCAACGTTTACTTAATTGGATATTTTACCTGATATTGGCGAAAACGCAACTCAGCTGGCGCTCTGACGCGTGAATGTCATGGCTTGGTCATACTGGGACTTGTTTAACTTGCCGGCATCCAGCAGGATGTCCAGGGCCTCCGTTATGGTCATGGCAGCTTCTATCCTGTATCCGGCTTCCTCTACGATCTTCTTACCACCTAGCTCCCGGTCCAGCAGCAGGTAAAAACCCACCACTTCAAGGCCGCACTCCTTGAAACGTCCGATCGATTCGATCTTGGAATCGCCCTTGGCGACCAGGTCGTCGATGATAGCCACCTGATCGCCGGGCTTCCAATCGCCTTCGATAAGCTTGCCTTTACCGTGTTCCTTTACCTTTGCGCGCGGCTGTATGAGCGGCCGGCGGGTCTCATAGCCCACGGCGGTAGCGAGCGGTATGCCGGCCTCTGGTATGCCGGCCAGCTTGATATCCTGAGGCAGGTCTTTCAGGAGTTCCGCATAAATAGCCGTTATGCTATGCAGGGCTTCGGGAAAGGACTGCACTATGCGCATGTCTATATAAAAAGGCGACATCAGGCCACTCTTCAGCTTGAACTCGCCGAACTGCAATATACCGTATTTGTGCAGGCTCAGCGCCACCTTGCGCTTGGCTTCATCGGATACTTTGGTCATGGCATCTCCCTATATTTATTGATCTGGTTCCTCGTTTCTGCGGCCTTGGCCCTAGCGGCTTCGGCGAAGTCATCCCCGCCTGAGGCGTAGAGTATGGCGCGGGCGGAATTGATTATGAGTCCGCGGCCAGCACCGTTCACGCCAGCCTTGATTACCGCTTCGGCGTCGCCGCCTTGGGCGCCCAATCCGGGCACCAGGAAGACCATATCGTCACCTACGACCTTGCGGACGTTCGCTAACTCTTTGGGATACGTGGCGCCGACTACCAGCAGGCAATTGCCATTGTCGTTCCACTTCTTGGCTACGTTTTCGGCGACGTGCATATACATGGGCTTGCCATCCGCTACCAGGTCTTGGAATTCGCCAGCGCCCTCGTTGGAATTACGGCAGAGCACGATGATACCTTTGTCCTTTCGCTCTAGGAAGGGCTGAAGCGCCTCGCCTCCAAGCCATGGGTGGACGGTCACGGCGTCCGCACCCAG
>CAZSAN010000054.1:0-20247 GCA_964604985.1 uncultured Candidatus Saccharibacteria bacterium
ATTCATAACTTTACAAAGTATAGTATTGGGTCTATAATGCCTATATTACTTAACTATAAAAAGTATAGCATAAAGGAGAGCGAAAATGAAGCTAGCTATCGTGGTAGGTGCTACCAGACAGAACCGCAAAACGCCGCGGCAAGCCAAGTGGGTGTTCAAAACCGCCCAGAAGATGGACGGCGTGGAAGCCGAGCTGGTCGACCGGAAGGACTATCCGTTGCCGATCTTTGATGAACCGGTGTCGCCCCGATACAACCCTGACAGGAAGATAGACCCGAAGGTACTGCCGTGGCTCAGTAAATTGGAATAATTCTATGCCTACGTGTTCGTCACGCCGGAATACAACCACTCGGTCCCAGGCGTGCTGAAGAACGCCCTGGATTACGTGACATGGGAGATCCAGCGCAAGCCAGTATCCGTCATATCGCACGGTTCGGCCGGCGGTGCCCGCGCTGCCACCGACCTGAAAGAGATAATATCCGAAAGCAAGGCAGTACCTCTGCCGAGCCTCACGCCGCTGACCATGGTGGGCATGAGCGAGCTGATCGATGAAGACGGCGAACTGACAGAGGCCGGTCAAGCGAAGGCCGACTACCTGGACAGCGCGCTCAGCAGCATGCTAGAAGAGCTCAAGTGGTACTCCGACGCCCTGGCCGCCGCCCGCTAAATAGATATTTGCAATATTTAGAGAAAAAGCTTATAATATATCTAATTCATGGAGAAATTTAGTTATGCCTAGTCCGTTTGAAGCTGCTTTGGATAACAGTGGTAGAATTACTCACTTTACGCCTGCGGGCCACCCCGGCGTAGATATATCGCCTGGGCACATATCAGGGGTACTTGATGGTGGCGAGAGGGTGATGATTGGTGACCAGGAATATGAGCTTACCGAAACGGGTAGTTTGGTTCACCCGGACGTAGACATTACTGATGAGGTAGTGCTGGGTTACGGCGTCCGTATAGACAGAGGAACGGTATTCGATGCTGAGCGAGACGCTGAGGAAGGCACACCAGACACGATATTCGTGGCCGATCATGCCCGCGTTAAGGGTACCGAGGTAAAAGAAGGCGTGATAATAGGCGGACATGCTCTCGTGCTTGCACGTTCAATCGGTCATCACACAGTAGTGGGCAGCTATGTAAGAGTGGGTATTGGCACCGATATAGGCCCAAATGTGAAAATACTAAAAACTGCCAAAATTGACGTAGAGTCCCAAATAGCCGAAAGAGTCGTGATAGGTGAAAACGCACGCTTAGGTTTCAATACGCGCGTCGGTGAAGGCGCCACCATAGGCGCACGCGCTAGGATAGGTACATTTTCCGGCGCAGGTCCTAGGGGAGTAAACCAGGACGGCCCTCTCATCAGACCGGGCGTAAACGTACCTGCAAGTGCACGTATAGCTGAGTAATGTCGCAAGCCTGCAAATAACCCATACAAGCACTACGCTGGAACTTGCCTTTAGCGGCAGACAGCTCCATTATTGAAAACATGACAGGATTCAGAGACGTCGCCCCAGGGCCCGGTTTTGATTTTGAACACTGGGTTGATACACGGACTCAGGAATACGCTCAGACGCTGGCGGAGTTCACGGAAGACCATGTGATCTCCGCACAAGTGATATCCGATACACATGACGAAGTGCTGCGCTCATTATCAGCCAGAGATTGCACGTTAGAACAGCTCACGACCGAGCTGGGCAATATCAAAGGTTTCGTGGGGCAGGAATTGGCACACACGCATTCATTGGTGGATGGCTTCCTGCAGGAGACTTATGCGGACGTGGCGCGCCTGGTCTCTTACAAGGACCGGAAGCTTTTAGAGGCTGCGGACGAAGAAATCAGGATATCCGGACCGGGGTCGCCGGAAACTATGGCGATGCTTGCCGGAACGTCCGACCCGAACGACGCACAGTTGTTAACGGTGGCTCACGATTACTCACTTTGGCGGCTATTACAGGAAAGGACGGGCTTGGCTGGTGCTGATCACGCTGACGTGGGTGCCGTACTCCAGGCTGTTTCAACGCCGGAAGCTAGGGCTGCTATGGCTGCGGGCCTAGATCACGTTATATGGCAGGCTGATACGCTGCACTTCGGCTATGAACAGGAATCCGCCGGATCCTTTATCATGGTTCCTAAGCCCGCTTCAAGTGTCGATGTCCATACAGCCATGGCCGCCGGCTCGGATTATTCCGTCTTGCTCACGGTCCAAAGGAAAGCCCGGGATTTACCGCCAGATATTGACATCAGCGAACAACTGAAGCCTTTATTACGCCTGGCTACGCCCTTAGGGCGAAAGCTTATACAGGCCCAGGATTTCGAGAGGTACGTCCAGGAAGAACCGGGGGAAGAACCGACACCGCGAACCATACGACCGCTTAGCTTGGGTAGATATAACCGCGCGGACAGGGGGTTGGAACGGCTTGGCATAGTTGGTCTGGCTGCGATCCTGGCCGCTCTCGGTGTCGCACAGGCGGCGGAAATGACAGGATTCATTGCACCGGAAATAGATGAACCGGATGCGCAGGATGAACCGGATGGACGTACACCCATAGCGAACGTGGAACTAAGCCTGGATAAGACGGCCACGTCATCGGCGGCGTCGCTAAGGTTCACGCACGTTGCTACATCCGCTAACGAAGGGGTGGTGACAGAGAAACACGAACGCGGCGACGCCAGATGACCGGCTTCCGGTATAATTACTGTTGATGATCGATAAGAAAGCCGTACCGACCAAGCTGCTATGGGTGGATCTGGAGATGACCGGGCTGGACCCGGAAAAGGACGTGATCCTGGAAGTGGCGGCCGAGATAACCGATTTCGACTTCAAGACGCTCGCCAATTACGAGGCCATAGTCAAGCAGGACAAGCAGGTCGTAATTGACCGGATGGGCAAGAATATCTGGTGGAAGGACTTCCCGGAAAACCGTGACGAGTTCGTACGCAAGATGGATGATGGCAAGCCCGGCGATCAGGTAGAGGACGAACTTATAACCCTGATAGAGCAACACTTCGGCAGCGAACCGGCGGTGCTGGCTGGCAACAGTATCCATAACGATCGTAACTTCATCAAACGTTGGTGGCCCAAGCTGGACCTGAAGCTCCACTACCGCATGCTGGACGTGTCAGCCTGGAAGATATTCATGCAAGGCAAGTACGGAGTGAATTTCGAAAAGAAGGAGGTTCACCGCGCCTTCGACGACATCCAGGCATCCATAGCCGAACTGCAGCACTATCTGGAGTGGTTCAAAGACCACTCAGACCAGTCCTAGCCCCCGTTAGCTCTTGTCGTTGTCGCCGTTGCCGCCGCCGCGCATGGTGGCGTATACCAGGCCGAGCAGTATGACTAGCACTAGCAGCCACCACCAGCCTAGGCCCAGGAAGTTGGAGTTGCTGGCCACGGTATCCTTCTTGGTGCTGGAGCCGAGTACGCTGCTATCATCGCTGCCACCAGAACCGGATTTATTGGCATCACTGTTGGTATTGGGCGTATTGGTGCTAGCACCCAGGACCTGCCCGTTACCGCCGTTACCGCCTCCGTTACCACCACCTGCGCCAGCGCCTGTTCCGTTCTGCGAAGTCGTAGTGGTAGTTTGAGGGCTGACAGAGCTATTGCTGGAGTTTCCGGAATTGTTACTGAAAGTTACCACAGAAGGAGCGGGAGAGGTGATAGTATAAGTCTCACTCATCACGCCTGCACTCTCATTATCGGCACCATCGTAGGCAACTGCCTTAATCGTTGCAGTACTAGTTATGCTAATAGCTCCGGTGTATAGTGTTCCATTACCAACATTATTGGGCGTACTACCATCAGTAGTGTAGTAAATATCGACAGGATTACTCAGTGCATCATTACTTGATAGTGAGACTAGCTGTGTGGATGTATAGGTCCCAGTAGTCTTATCTGCCGCAGGGGTGTCTGGTGCAGTATTGTCGATAGTTACGGTTATGGTTTTGATAGAGCCGGAATCCTTATTGCCACTTGAGATAGTGCCACCGACCACGTCGCGAGCTTCAAGATCTATCGTGTAGGTGCCACTTGCCAGGCCGCTCAGGTTCCAGTTATACAGCAGGCTGTCCGTAAACGAGCTGGAATCACTTACCGTACCAGGCCCTGAGCTGTAGCCGCTAGGGCCGGATATGTGTAAATAGTAGTGGCCAGGATGTAGGTCCGTTACCATTCCGTGTATGCCTACGGTTCCGTCCTTGGCGAAACTTAAGGTGCCGGAGGCTGGGCTGGTGATATTTACGTCTGGCGCCGTATTATCTACGGTCACTTTGACCGTCGAATGGGACTTATTGCCCGCGACATCTTGAGCGTATACCTCTACTCTGTATTGCCCGTCAGGGAATAAGCCGTTTTTTGTGTTCCAAGCGTAGTCGAAATTACTTGCAGTACTAGAGTTCCAACCGCTGTCGTAAACCGTAGTCCAGCCTGAGCCGGAGTTCTTGCTTTGTATTACTACACGATTGGAATCCAGGCCTGAGCCATTGTCAGCCAAATCTGCCAGTATGTGAGCCGTACCATTATATATTTGCCCGTCCACTGGGTTAGTAATGTCGACAGTAGGAGCAGTATTATCTGCTATGAATGCTATCGATTGAACAGGATTACTGTGGTTAGCGGCATTGTCGCCCGCGATGACATTCACGCAGTAAGTACCATCTAGGCCAGAGACATCTACACTAGTTTTGTAGTTATCGCCGCTAACAGGCGAGGTAGCCACAGAGTCGGCAAGCTTAGTACCGTTACCATCGCACTTACCGTCGCTGGCGCGAGGTGCGGTCACATAGAACTCAACGTTCTTGATCCCACTGCCATTGTCCGTCGCTTTGGCGCTGACTTTTAGCGTGCTGCCGTAAGCTGTCTTTACAGGGCTTATCTTATAGTTAGTGACGACTGGGCGGGTACCATCGATAATGAAGTTATCACTTGCGATGGCAGTATGATTGCTGGCCTGATTGTACAAGGTAGCCGTACCGGAGTAGGTGCCCTCAGACAGGCCTGCCCAGTTGCTGGCTTTATTGATATCACAAATCACATAGTTACCCGCTTCACGAAGATCACAATCGGCACGGTTTACAGTGTAATTGGTGCCGCTAACGTTGAATATTACGTTACGGAATGCATTGTATTTATCGTCCGCCTTAATGCGGAGAGGATTGTCCGAAGGACGGAAGTACATATTGCTTGCCGTAGGAATTACGAAACTACCGGTAGGATTGCCTAGCACGTATGCCGTAGCGCTACCCGTGATCGGGTACCAGGTACTACCGACTTTGTATTCGCCTGTGACAGTGTATTTGCCAGCCTCGGCAGAAACACCGCCGCGCCATTGCTGCTGTCCGGTAGAAGGTAATGGGAATTGCCCGGTCTGAATGTGCTGGGTTCCGGATACGTTGGTATATACATTCACTCCGTCGGTCTGGTTATAGCTGAAGCGAACATCCTCGGCGTCCTTTGGAACAAGTGCTTGCGCAGCTGTATCACCAGAGTTATGGCTGCGGACATATTTGGGAGTAGTGAAGTTCGACTGGCTAGGATCATTAATATAGCCAGTAGCATCGAAGATATTAACTGTACCGAACGTCGGATAGGTAGCACTGTCTATGATGTCGCCACTGGTCTTGAGGCTGGTACGCTGGGCATATGACATCTGGCTACCGGTCTGACCGTTGAACGTTGCGTTGTAAGCGTCCAGGTCATTTGTTTGGTAGTTATCAATGTCTTGGGCGTTGCTGCTAAAGCCGGTACTACCTATATCGACCGGCGCGCCACCGGAACCGCTGATCTGGTATTGGGGAGTAGTGTGGTTGATATGATTTGTGTCGGAGTCACCCTCTACAAACAGACCCTGGCCGTTGCCGGATACCGTGTTGCTGCCGCTGAAGGTTACGCCGGTGATGTTGGCGCCTACGGTGCCGCTGCCGTTCATGTTGTAGAAAGCTATACCGGCCCAGCCGTTACCGCTGGCGGTTACATTGTTTAATGCGATATTACTTGAAGGCGTATCGCCGGCGAAGAATTTGGCAGTGAAGGCGAAACCGTTCTTATGAAAATTGCCGGCACTTACATTGTTCAGCGCGACATCGCTAGTGGAGTTTATGTCGACACCACCACCGTAGCCGCCACCGTTGAACGTATCGTTGGTCAGTGTGAGGCCGTCAGACTTGTAAGCCTTAAAGGCATACGTGGTGCCAGATGAAGAGTTAACCGTGAACCCCGTCATCGTAAATCCAGTAATGGCTGGCCCATTATTCAGATTGATGCCGTATCCGGAGCCCAGATTTATGGTAGCGCCACCTGGAGCCTGCAGCGTTATGCCGTTGGACGGTACGACGACATTGTCGCTATAAGTGCCAGAGTTGACAGTGACTACACCGTTCTTCGTGACGGCGTTGACGCCAGCCTGAACAGTAGCCAACGGACCGAGCTTGCTCCCTTGGCTGCTATCTGAGCCTGTGGTAGCGACATTTACTTCAGTACGGTTCTGATAGGAGTAGCCCTGATCTTGTACTGACCAACCGCCATTTGCAGTGCTATTGGCAAGCAAGGCGGTCTGAACGGAATCAGGTGCGTTGGTCGCGATCTTAGTGGCATTGCCGACGAGCGTTCCCAGGCCACTATCGTAGTGCCCGTTCAGGTGCATATTCAGGGCCCATTCATTGCCGTACGCACCCTCGGTGTTGCCGGTAATACCTATGCTATAGCCCTCAGTGTTGCCCGTACCCGCATCAGTATATTGCACGGAAATACCCGACTTACTGTTATCAATGGTGTTGTTCGTCACCGAGCCGGTATTACGGCCATCTATGAGGATGTCATTGCGAAGATTCTGTATGGTGTTGTTCTTGATGCTGAAGCCGGTTACGCCGTTATATATGAAGATGCCACGCGTGACATTGCTGCCCCAAGCATATGTTTGATATGAAGAGTTGGCGGGTCCTTCGATATCAAAGCCTTCAATAGTTACATCATTGGCGTGGACATCAAATCCGTTAATTCCGGAGCCGTCAGGGACGGTTATGACAGCACCAGGAGCGCCGCTTAACGTGACGGATTTACTGATATTTATGTCATTTCCAGCGTAATTACCGGCAGCTACGTGTATGACTGTTCCATTGTCTGCCTGAGAGAGGGCATATGTAATTGTAAGGCATGGAGTGGCTGGGTTACTGCAGTCACCGCTGTCGGTGCCGGTAGTGGCCACGTATCCATCCGATGGGCTTGCAGCGAAAACCTTCTGTGATAAGAATACGGGGGCGGCTCCGCTTAGCGTATAAGTGACCAGTGTCAACGCCGTACTGAAGTTTAAGAATTTCGTTTTAATATTTTTCTTAACACCTCCAGATACAGTCCAAACCATCTAGCGCTCTCCCTTCGCTATAAAATATCCACCCAAGTTACATAACTATTCTAAACATACTTTTAGGGAGTTTGCAAAAAATAATGGAATATGGATTTAATAATTAGTTAATAATCTTAGGTTTACAATATGAACATGGATCATAAGACTGTAGAAGAATATGTCTTGAGTATGCCGGGTGCCCGCCTGGACTATCCGTTCGGGGAGGGCGTGGCCGTTTATAAGGCGGGCGATAAGATGTTCGCCCTTATCAGCGAGGGCAAGGACCCGGTACGTCTGAGCCTGAAGTGCGACCCGGAATTATCGAAGGTGCTGCGCGAAAAATACGAGGAGGTCATGCCCGGTTATCACCTGAACAAGAAGCATTGGAACACCTTGGTGCTGAGCGGTCAGTTGGATTGGGAAGAGGTGAAAGGGCTGATCAGGCATAGCTACGACCTGGTGGCCGGCTAATTGCCGGATGTGAGCTGGGTGCCGAGCAGACGCGCCTGCTGATACGTCTCGTTGATCAAGGCGCGGCCCTTCTTGCCGGTGTCCTGTTGATAGGCCTTGCCCAGATCGGTGGCGTAGGCCTTCAGCTGCGAAATCATGACTGACTTGAAAGTCTGGTCGTAGGTGCCGGAGGCCTTGGCCGCAGCCAGCTGCTGGTCTATGGTAGTGGAGACTTTCATGTTCAGCTGTTTGGGCTTCAGCTTGACCTTGTTGTTGTTCAGGTAGGTAAAGAGTTCGGATTGGGACGTGGTCATACTGGCCTTCAGGGTGACGGCGAAGTTCTGGTTGGCGGTGGATAATCCGCCCCCTTGCTGGGTAACGGTGTTGGTTATGTGCAGCATCTCCTGCTGATCCTGCGCGACGCTTACCAGGGCGGTGCTCTTTATACCTCCGCCTCCCAGGACGGACCTTACTATCAGGAATAATATAAGAAGCAGTAGGAGCAGGCCGGCCATGATGCCTATACGCCCCACCATGGTGCCGCTTCCGGGCAGGGCATCGATCAGGGAACGCTTCGGCTCTGTCTGGGGATGGGTTATGAATTCGTAGGCCTGGTCCGATGACTGTGCCGCGGGGGCTTGGATCGGAGGATAGGACTGACCCTGCTGGGGAGCGGGCTGTTGCCCCGAGGGTGCGACCATCTGTCCGGGCGGAGCCGAAACTTGGCCTGGTGCCGGGGGCGGTTGGTCCTGAGGGGGGCCAGGGAAAGGATTGCTAGGTTCTGGCATGAGTTAATTAAACCATAAGCTCATAGCGTACGTGAAGCTCGGTGTACCCCGGTCTGATATCCTTATAGGTATGACGAGGCAGCGGCGACTGGTGTTGACGGTGAGCATACTGGCCTCCTTCGTGGCGTTCCTGGACGGGGCGATAGTGAACGTGGCCCTGCCAGCGATACAGCGCGAACTGGGCGGCGGGCTCGCGGCCCAGCAGTGGGTGGTGGATGCGTATCTGCTTACGCTCGGCTCGCTCATACTTATAGCCGGCTCTCTATCCGACCTGCTGGGCCGCCGGCGCATCTTGCAGATAGGATTATGGGGATTCGGCGCGGCTTCCTTGCTGTGCGCCTTGGCGCCGACCAGCGGCCTGCTGATATTCTTCCGGGCCTTGCAGGGAATGGCTGGCGCTCTGCTCGTGCCCAGCTCACTTGCTCTTATAATATCCAGCTTTTCCGGGCCGGAGCAGGGCAAGGCCATAGGCAGCTGGACGGCCTGGACGGGCATATCATTCATACTCGGCCCGCTGGTCGGCGGCATATTGGTGGATGCCGCCTCGTGGCGTTGGATATTCGCCATAAATGTATTGCCGATCGCCGCCACCTTGTATCTGCTGACCAAGGTCAAAGCGGCCAAACCTCAGCAGGGCGCGGCGGTGGACTGGGCAGGTTCGCTCATGTGCGCCATCGGACTCGGGGCCACGGTCTTCGCGCTCATAGAACAGCCGCGCTATGGTTGGAGCGACATGCGCATATTCCTGCCGCTCGCGATAGGCGCGCTATTATTCTTCGTATTCCTGTGGTACGAAAGCCGTTCCCGCCATCCTATGTTGCCGCTGGGGTTATTCAGGAACCATAATTTCAGCGTAGGCAACGTCGCGACTCTGGCCGTATACGCCGGCCTCACGGCGTCGACGTTCCTGCTGGTGGTCTACCTACAGCAGGTAGCGGGGTATTCGGCTTTGGCAGCGGGGCTGGCCGGCGTGCCAGTGACACTCATACTGTTCGTCCTGTCCTCTCGCATGGGTGCTCTGGCCGGTAAGCATGGCCCGCGTCTGTTCATGGGCTTCGGCCCTATGATCGCCGGCGCCGGCTGGCTGCTCATGACACGCCTGGGTACTAGCGTGGATTACTGGACCGAGGTATTCCCGGCCATCGTCGTGTTCGGCATAGGGCTGGCCATCACCGTGGCGCCGCTGACCGCCGCTATCCTGGGAGATGTGAACCCTGACCAGGCAGGCATCGCATCGGCGGTCAACAACGCCGTGGCCCGGGTCGCCGGCCTGATAGCAGTAGCCGCCGTGGGCGCGGTCGTAGCCGCCCAGTTCATAAGCGTCCTGGATGCGCAGCGCCTGGTGGATGTGCCGCCTACTACCATAGCCAAAGCGGGCAAGGCGCCGCTGCAGACCACGCCCCCGGAACCTTACAAGGACGACAGCGCTTTCAGACGCGCTCTGGAGAACGCGTCAGTCTCGGCTTTCCACGCGGGAATATATACGGTCGCCGGCCTGATGATAGCCGGCGGCGCCATCTCGCTCGCCGGTATACGGAATCCATCGGCCAAGTCCGGCTGAACCGATCCTGCTAATACTTGCCACCCCTTTAGTGTTACTAGATACTTATTGGTATGGATGCCGTGGAAGAGGTCAAAGCCCGTTTGAGCATTGAGGACGTGGTCAGTGAATACGTGCCGCTCAAGCGCGCCGGCCGTAACTGGCGCGGAATAAGCCCATGGACGAACGAAAAAACGCCCAGTTTTATGGTCAGCCCGGAAAAACAGATATGGCATGACTTTTCTTCCGGCAAGGGCGGCAATATGTTCAGCTTCGTCATGGAGGTGGAAGGCCTGGATTTCAAAGGAGCGCTGGAACTGTTGGCCCGCAAGGCCGGCGTGGATCTGGAACAGTACCGTCCTGCCGGCCCGCGCCGCGGAGGCCCGGACAAGGAACGCCTGCACAAGCTGCTGGACCTGGCTGCTACGTTTTACCAGGCACATTTCAAGAAGAGCCAGACCGCGCTTGAATATGTGTTCAAGAAGCGCAAGTTCACCAAGGACACGGCCTTGGAGTGGCGGATAGGGTATTCACCGAACAACGGCACGGCCCTGATCGATTACGCGAAGAAGAAAGGTTTCACCGATAAAGAGCTCCAGCAGGCCGGCCTGACAGCTCGTAATTATCGCGGCGGAACCCAGGATATGTTCCGAGGCCGCCTGATGATACCGCTGCAGGATCCGCAGGGCAGGATGGTGGGGTTCACGGCCCGTTTGCTCCAGGACGACCCTAACGCGCCTAAGTACATAAATACACCGCAGACCGTGCTCTATGACAAGAGCCGCCATATATATGGGCTGCACCTTGCCAAGGAGTCGATCCGCAAGAATAAGTTCGCTGTGCTGGTAGAAGGCAACATGGACGTCATAGCCAGTCATCAGGCGGACGTCCGCCAAGCCGTGGCCACCGCCGGTACGGCCCTTACCGAACCGCACCTGAAGGGTCTGAGCCGGTTCACCGGCGACATACGGCTGGCGTTCGATTCGGACAAGGCCGGCATCGCTGCCACAGAGAGGGCCATACCCATAGCCTCAAAGGTCAATGTCACCCTGGGTATCATAGACATACCCAGCGGCAAGGACCCGGACGATCTGATACGCAAGGACCCCAAGCTTTGGCAGCAGGCCATAACCAAGCATAAGTATGCCCTGGACTGGCTGATGGACCGTTACGCCAAAGAGCTGGACGTTACATCGGCCCTGGGCAAGCGCGAGTTCAGCGACGTATTGCTGCCCGTGGTGCGCGGCCTGTCCGACCCGGTGGAGCGCGATCATTACCTGGGGGCGATCGCCAAGGCCGTAGGTACCAGCAAGGACGTCCTGCAGCAGAAGTTTGAAAAGGTCCCAGGTCCGGAGCCGGCCCGGCGGCGCAGGGTCAAGACCTCGGCCGCGCAGCTGGACAAGGCCGCCATAGAGGACAAGAAGACCCAGGACAAATTCCTAAGCCTTATGCTCATGCGTCCGACCTTGCGCGAACTCATAGGAATCATCACGCCCGACATGCTTTATGACGATGAAGCTCGCGGATTACTGGAGTTTTTAAAGAAAAATCCTGATTTCGATGGAAAAAAAGGTCTGGAAACAGTGCAAAACATTGCCGATTATGTTAAAATACAATCATTACTCTACGAGGAGCTGTACCAGGACATTGATTTGAACGAGCTTCATAACGAAGCCACCCGGCTACAGGTAAGACTGATCGAAAACTACGTAAAGAATCAAAAAAGCAGACTGGCCCAAGAGCTTGCCTCCGCCGATCAGGCGGCTACCCGGGACTTGCTGAGCCGGTCAAAGGCATACGACGAACTATTGAACCAAGTGAAAGGAGGCGCTTGATGGCAGCCAAGCCCAAGCCCAAGAAGAATAAGAAAGATAAGCCGGCCGACGACCAGCAATCGCTGGATCAGATCAAGCAGGATCTGATAGAACGCGCCAAACGCGATAAGCACATCGAGCAGCGCGATATCTTCGCCGCCATACCGGAGACACCCGCCAACGCCGAGGCGCTGGATTCGCTATACACCGAACTGGCCGATTTGAACATAGAGATAACCGCATCTGAGCCGGATGGCGCCAAGCTGTCCGACGAGTGGGAGGCCGAGGAGGAAGAGGAAGAAGAAGCTAAGCCCGCCGCTGTCTATCTGGACGACGACGTAGCCGACGACTCAGTCCGTCTTTACCTGCGCGAGATCGGCAAGATACCATTGCTCTCCGCCGAGGAAGAGCTGGCGCTTGCCAAGCGCGTTGTAGCCGGCGACAAGCAGGCCAAGGACCAGATGGCCGAAGCCAACATGCGCCTGGTCGTATCGATCGCCAAGCGCTATGTAGGACGCGGGCTGGATCTGCTGGACCTGATCCAGGAAGGCAACACCGGCCTGTTGCGCGCGGTTGAGAAGTTCGATCCGGACAAAGGCTTCAAATTCTCCACCTATGCCACATGGTGGATCCGCCAGGCCATCACCCGCGCCATAGCCGATCAGGCGCGCACCATCCGTATACCCGTGCACATGGTCGAGACCATAAATAAGTTGCTCAGGACCCAGCGCCGCCTTACCCAGGAACTGAACAGGGAGCCGACCAACGAGGAAATCGCACAGGAAATGGAGATCGACGTCGACAAGGTCGAACACATCATGAAGATCAAGCAGGACATATCGTCGTTGGACGCGTCCATCCGCGACGACGAGGAAGATTCAGTACTGGCTGACTTCATCGAGGACGAGGACACCATCAGCCCCGAGGAATCTGCTACCGGCCAGTTGCTCAAGGAGCAGGTGAAGGACATGCTGGGGGCGCTGACGGAACGCGAACAGAAGATACTGAAACTGCGATTCGGGCTGGAAGACGGCAAATCCCACACGCTGGAAGAAGTCGGCCAGGAATTCAGCGTCACCCGCGAACGCATCCGCCAGATCGAAGCCAAGGCCCTGGCCAAGCTGCGCAAACACCGCGACGCCAAGAAACTCCACGACTACATAAAATAAGCGAGCATGCTGCTCTAGAAATAGATGTCGCCGCTGCCTTCGGCGAGTCCTGGCTGACAGCCGTAGATTATGAAATCCATGGTCATGAACTGCCGCAAGGCCACGGAAAGCCTGGGAGGGACATGTATGGGTTGCTGGTCCGCCAAGAAGTCTCCGGTGATTTCTTCCATGGTATCCACTATCTCGGGATACTGATCCGGGCATTTGAAGATCGCGTATTCGATAAGCTGTGCAGTTATGTCGCCATAGGAGCGGTCCAGTCTGCCATCCCGTTCCGCCTCCTGCGCGAACGCTAGGACGGATCGAGGGTGGACACGTTCGTCCCATGGCGCGTCATCCACGTATCGCCTCATCGGGCCTCTACGTACGCCGATCATGAACCGGGCTTCCTCCACGGTCGGTCGGGCGCTGTCTGGAACTTCCTGGAATTCACCGGCAAGCATAGCCCCATGATATGTAATATTTAATGATTCACAAAGCATAGCCGACATACCTGTAACATCCATGAAGCTGTATACTGTTTAGATGAAACTCATCGGGATAGCAGGTACGAACGGCGCGGGCAAGGATACCGTGGGCCACATGCTGGCGGACAGGCACGGCTATCTATTCATATCAGTCACGGATATATTGCGCAATGAGGCCGAACGCCGCGGCGAACCGGTGGAGCGCGAAGTCCTCCGCTCCATAAGCGCCGAATGGCGGCGCGAGTTAGGCCTGGGCGTGCTGGTGGACAAGGCCGTCGCTGAATTCGAGGCATCAGGCGGTAAGTACGCCGGTGTGGTCATAGCGTCCTTGCGTAACCCTGGCGAAGCGGACCGCGTACACGCCCTGGGCGGCATAGTTATATGGGTGGATGCCGACGCCAAGGTGCGTTACGACCGGGTTCAGGCGGCCCTCGCGGAACGTGGCAGGGAAGGCGAAGACAACAAGACGTTCGAACAGTTCAAGGCCGAGGAAGCCGCAGAAATGAAAAGCAGCGGCGATTCCGCCACCCTGGATATGTCGGCGGTCAGGCAACGCGCGGACATCACCGCGATAAACAACGACAAACCCCAGGAAGAATTCCTGCAGGACGTCGAAAAACTCCTGGGATTATAGTGCAATCCGAAAACTCCAACTGACCTCCAACACCTGGACAAATGTATAAATATTGATATAATATATTACCAAGTAGTTGCATATATTGATAATTACGGCAAGGAGCTTACGTGGTAGGACCGGATGAAAGATTGATAGGAGAACAGGCGGCGACTGACGAGGTCTGCCAGGCGTCACTTGAGGCCGCACAGCAGATTGCGGCTCCTATATTAGCTGAGCTGGCAGATCCCGAATCGGTCCTTTATGCGGTAGCCTCAGATCGTATTTCTGGACTCCCTCCTGAACAGCGTTTAGGCGTAGCACCCCTATTATTAACTGATCCTTCGCGTAGCGGTGTAGTGGTTGAGCGCTGGAGGCTGCAGGGCGGGGAGTTGCCCGCAGATGCCTCGGATGCCGATGACCCAGAAAAGATGGTAGCGCTTTGGTCTAGTAAGACCACTGACATACCTCCGCTCAGAGTGCCCGAAGGCGCTGATGAGCCAGTGATGGATATTGCAGACCGATTGCAGATGCGCGGTGGCGGATCGATCGTATTCGCCCGCGAGGAGATAGGGGAGATGGAAAAACAGCCTCGTACTCTGCTGCAGGTCGTAGGTGCCGCCAACAGAGCTAACATTGAGCGAACAAAGTCCGCTCTAGCTTATGCGGAAGCACACGGCCTGGAAGGCCCCATGCTAGCCACCGTGAACCCAAGACGCGTACTGAAGGATAGGGAGAGGGAAGTAGTAAAAGAATTCGCTCCCGAAGCGACCAACGAGCTGGAACTTTTCGTAGATTCGGCCATAGACCAAGGTTTCATAGCCCCTGAAGGCAATCGCTACGGTGTGCGCTATCTGCCCGACGGTTCTACATATATGATGATGGAACATCCGAGCGGGCTGACTATGGTGGTGTTGGCACCCGCGTCCCACGTCGGAGAGGATGGAGCAAACAAGAGCGGAGTATACAACGCATATCGTGCGCTTTCTTTGCATCCGGAAGTCGTCAGCGACGACTTCCGCTTGGAAGACAGCAATGTCATACACGTTACCAGCAGCCACTATGGTCCGATGGCAGTGATGAATAATCTGCGTGCGGTTGATGATCTGCGTACTTCGGTTGAGTCGTTCCGCGTAATAGGCGACAACAAACCGGGCCGGACCTCCCAGGCCCACCTCATAGAGATAGGTATGACCACGAACGCTTTGGACGCAGCGATGTCTAACCCAAGGATAGCTGACGGTCTTAGGGAAGTCATGCCGTCGGACGAGCCGGCAGAGACTTAAGTCAGGACCCTAGGATGCTCACGGAGCGGGCTATTAGGAGCGCCAGCGTGAACACGGATACGAGCGCCTGAAGCGCCATCAGCATCTTGGCCTGGCGTGTCAGGGGTTTGGCGTCCGATGGAGCGAAATTCACGGCGTTCGTGACGGATATGAACAGATAGTCGAAGAACTGGGGCTGCCAGCCTGGGAATTCCAGCTTCAGATTCTGCTGGGGAAACTGGAAGTCCTTGTCGTGGCGCGACCAGCGGGTGCCTGTCAGGCCGGGGCTGTCCATCTCCCAGTACCACAGGCCGAACACTATTATATTGGTGATGAAGATAGCCAGCGCGGAGGTGAGCAGGCTTTCGCCGTTGACGATGCCATGCTGGGTAATCAATGAGTGCAACACATAGATCAGGCCGCTGGCGTTGGCGACGGAGATTATGCCTAGCAGCAGCACGGCGAAGAAATGATACAGGCTGCGGGCGCTATCGCGCCGTATGTTGGCGGTAAGCCCTATAAGCACGGCCAGGACCAGCTCGGTGACTATTATTAGGTAGTGCGAACCGGGCACGGTCTCGGTGCCGATGCGCCGCGCCAGCAGCTGCAGAGCTATGGCGACCAAGAGTGCTATCTGCGCTTGGAAAAGTTCGCCGCGGCCTATGCGGTGATGCAACATGACCTTAGTTTAGAATAAAGGCATGGACTACACCAAACCGGAACTTAGGAAATCCTTGCAGAAGATCCGAATGGACCTGGGTGAAGCAACGCGCCACGAGAAGTCCGAAGTCATAGCCGCCAGGCTTTTCGAGGCGATACGCTGGGCTAAGGTCCGCAGCGTCCACTGCTTTGAGCCGATAATGCATCTGGGCGAAGTTGATCTGGTGGATTTCATCACTGCCCTTGAGGCAGGCGAGAACGATATCACTGTTTATACATCAAGAAAGCATGACGACGGATGGCGCATTGAGAATGCCGATACGAACGAGCCCGTCAAAGAAGCGCCGGAGTTCGATGTAGTGATCGTGCCGATGCTGGGGTTCGACCCCAAGCTACGCCGTGTCGGCTACGGCGGCGGCTATTATGATAAGTTTCTGGCTGGCCAGCCGCAGGCCAAGAAGATCGGCGTATGTTTCGAGGCCTGCAAGGTAAATAGGCTGCCGCAGGAGGCCCATGACATACCGTTGGACATGATCATCACTGATGTTTCCACATACGGCGAGGTTCATGATTGACGCGCTGCGGGCGCTACCTGATCTTGGTCGCGAAATAACTGGCAGGTATGGTCAGGAGCAGCCCGACCGCAAGTACCGCCTGGGCCGAAAAGGCTATGGTGAGCATCAGCAACAATCCATAAAACAGCGCCAGGGTCAGACCCATGAAAGCTTCCATTATGAACAGGTACTCCAAGGTATCACCATGTGCTACATGTCTGTAGAACCGCGTGAATAATGATACCTCGAGAAGGTGGAAACTGATGCCGGACATAAGGTTCATGCCGAATACGCCTGTTATACCGCCGGCGAATATACGGCCGAGGTTGATCAGGCTCATCGTGGCCGAACCTTGCCGCATATAATGTCTTTCCCCTCTAGACTCTAGTTTACGACCTACGTAAAGGGTAGTAATGATTCCCGTACTGACGACCACGGAGCTGAGCAATCCGATGGAAGCATAGCTGCTTACGATCAGGAATATCAGTATTGGCCACACCACTTCTTCCGTCGACTCCACTATGCCCCAGCCACCGTACGCGCTGAGGTCTGGACCTATGGAAGCGCCCTTTAAGCGTCTTAGGCTGAAGCTGTTAGGCCTGAAACCTCGATTACCCCATAGCATTGGAACGGCGGCCGCTACGAAGAGCCCGGCTGCTATGCCATAGACTAGCCTTATGCCGAAGACGGATGCTAGGATGCCGCCTATGGCCGGCGCTATGGCGCCGGCCACGGCTATCACCACATAGACATAACTGAGTTGCCGCCCGGATTCTTTCGGTGTGCGTGCTTTGGCAAAGTTAGCGTGGAAGGCCGGCCAATAGTTAGCGTTTACCCATCCGGCCAACGCTGCCAGTGCCGGAAGCGGCCAATGATGATCGGGTAAAGTTATCATGAACACTAGGAATATGGCCAGGCTGATACTGCCTATGCCCATGGACCTATTAGCGCCTATCCTGGGTACAAGTGCCAATGCCAGATACAACATAGGTATGCAGAAAAGCCCGTAAAACATCATATAGGCCAGCACCCATGCAAGGCTGTAACCGGTCTTCAACAAGAAAATAGGAATAAATATGGACACTAGTCCGCCAGCTAGCGACGAAAGACCTTGCGACCAATATAGTTTATGCAACTCAGGCGCAAGGATACCGTCATTGATGCCGTGATGTGAATGGGTCCTGTACAATTTTGATTTCTCCGGATCAAACCCATATTAACAAAATTATCCAACCTCCGTTAGTAGCGGTCTCCTGGCGTATACTGTTAGGTATGGCTGAGGAGTCTGGAAAGGCGAGGAAGAAGTTCGTCATAATCGATGGTAAGAGCGTGTTCTACCGCGGTTATTACGCCATGCCTAATCTTGCGACCAAGGAAGGCATGCCTACGGGCGGCGTGTTCGGTTTCGCGACGATGGCCCTGGAGGTCGTGAGGCGGCTCAAGCCGGACTACGTGGCTGTGGCGTGGGATAAGCCCAAGACGAACATCAGGAAACGCGTCCAGATGTACCCTGAATACAAAGCCGGGCGCAAGCCTGCGCCGGAGGATTTCAAGGCGCAGATACCATTGCTGCACGAACTGCTGGATGCTTTCGGCTGGCCGCTATACGAACTGGATGATTACGAGGCCGATGACATCATGGGAACGCTGGCGCTCCAGGCCGGCAAGCAAGACATAGAGACTCTGCTTGTGACTTCCGATCTGGACATGTTGCAGGTGATAAGCCCGCTGGTACATGTCTATGCGCTCAAGACAGGGCTGAGTAACATAGAATTGTATTCGCCGAAAAGTTTCGAGTCCAAATACGGCATACTGGTGAACCAATTCCTGGACATGAAGGCGCTCAAAGGCGACTCATCGGATAATATCCCGGGCGTGCCAGGTATAGGCGAAAAAGGTGCGGTACAGCTTCTGCAAGAATATAAGACCCTGGACGGCATTTATGACAATCTGGCGCTTATCAAAGAATCGACGCGCAAGAAGCTGGAGGCAGGCAAGGAGCTGGCTTATCTGAGCAAGGAGCTGGCCCGTGTCTGGACGGACGCGCCCGTGAAGCTTGATCTGGAGGCCGTCGACGGGCATCATGTGCAGGCCGCCAAGGTATTGGAACTGTTGCAGAGATTGGAGTTCCGAACCCTGGCCAAGCAGTTGCCGAAGGTCATGCAGGTGGCTATAGAGAACCATCATGCGGCCAATGGCAATTCCGATAATCTGGGGACGGTACCGGCCAATGTATACATAGATACGGCGGATAAGCTCAAGCAGGTGAAGCTGGACCCAAAGGGGCCGGTGTTCGTGCATAGTTTCGCGGCGGGTAAGCATGGCAGCAAGCCTCTCGTACTTGCCCTGAACGGTGATCCTGCCAGCGTATACGTAGTGGAGCTGTCCGGCGGACATACCGACCCCGGCATCATCAAGGGACTGAAACGACTTATAACGGAGAAGACGGAAGTAGTAGGGTACGACGTGAAATCCACACTCCAGGTGCTTATGGGGCTTGGCCTGGATGTACCCAAAGTAGGGCATGATGTCCTCGTAGGCGCTTTTTTACTCAACGCGCTCAGGCGTGAACAAACCTTGACCGAACTTGCCCGGTCCGATCTGGGATACGATGGTTCAGGTTTTGAAGATCTGCCTCCGGAGGACATGATCGGATGCGAGCCGGAGATCATAGCCATAATCAGAGCCCTATATAAAAGGCAGGCGTCGGAACTGGCTAACATACCGAAGCTGGCTGAACTGGCTAAGGACATAGAGTGGCCTATCATACCGGTGCTGGCACGCATGGAGCATAAGGGCATAAGGCTGGATGTGGGTTATCTGGAAAAATTCGCGGACGAGGTGAACGACCTGGTGTCCGACTACGAACAGCAGATCTACGGCCACGCCGATCAGGAGTTCAACATAGGTTCACCATCACAGCTAGCCGATATTTTATTCGACAAGCTGAAACTGCCCACGCAGGGAATAAAAAAAGGCAAGACAGGCTATAGCACTGCCGCCAGCGAACTGGACAAGCTGCGCGGCACGCACCCGATCATCGACCTTATAACCCAATACCGCGAAGTCGCGAAGCTCAAGAACACATATATTGATACGCTACCGCAGCAGGTAGACGATGACTCGCGCTTGCATACGACGTTCGCGCTCACGGTGGCCCAGACCGGACGCTTGTCCAGCAATGACCCTAATCTGCAGAACATACCAATACGCACGGATCTGGGCCGGCGCATCCGCACGGCGTTCGTGGCTGGCAAAGGCAACAAGCTTGTGAGTGCCGATTATTCCCAGTTCGAGCTGCGGCTCGCGGCCGTACTGGCCGAAGACAAGGAGCTTATAGAGATGTTCAACCGCGGCGCTGACATACACAGCACCACGGCCGCGCAAGTATACGGCCGCGAGCAGGAGGATGTCACTAAGCAGATGCGCCGGGCCGCAAAGGTCATCAACTTCGGTATCCTTTACGGTATGAGTCCGCACGGCCTGAGCAAAGCCACCGGCATGAGCCGCGACCAGGCCGCGACCTTCATCGATCGGTACAAAGATTTGCGCAAGCCCTTGTTTGACTACATGGACCTGAT
>CAZSAN010000055.1:0-1753 GCA_964604985.1 uncultured Candidatus Saccharibacteria bacterium
GGGGCCCGGGGATGTGTTGTTGCTGGAGAATCTGCGCTTCTTTCCAGGAGAGAAAGCTGATGATGATAAATTCGCCAAGGAGCTGGCCGCTCAGGCGGACGTATTCGTGCAGGATGGTTTCGCCGTGGCGCATCGCAAGGATGCCAGCACTGATGCCATAACGCGCCATCTGCCAAGCGTGGCCGGCCTGCTTCTGGAAAAAGAGGTAAATACTATCAGCCAAGCCATGGAAGCGCCGAAGAAGCCGGTCATGGCCATCGTAGGCGGCGCCAAGATCGCCGATAAGCTTGACGCGCTGAACCGTTTCATTGAGATCGCGGATTTCGTCGCCATAGGCGGCGCGATGGCCAACACCTTCCTGGCCGCCCAGGGCATAGATGTGGGGGCCAGCCTGTACGATAAGGAAGGCCTGTCAATCGCCAAGGAGATACTGAAGAAGGCCGAATCAGAAGCCGCTAAACGGCCTTTCGTGCTGGCCGTGCCTCATGACGGGGTGGTAGCGACATCGCTGGATAAGACTGCCAAGACACGGGTGGTGGACTGGGGCAGCCATGTGCTGGCCGACATAGAACATTACCCTAAGCCTCCGCCAGCCTCCGCCAGCCAGGTGCATGCCCGCGAAAAGATAGTGGACATAGGTCCGTTCAGCGCTTCGTTCATAGCTGGAGCGGTACAGATGGTCAATACCGTCGTATGGAACGGCACCATGGGCGTGACGGAGGTAGAGAGCCTGCATGGACCGATCGGGCCGTTCGCCCACGGCACCCAGCTTATAATCGAAGCCTTGCTGGGCGACCTGGGCCACAAGCCCTTTACGGTGGTGGGCGGCGGCGATACCGTGGGTTACGTGGAGTCCCGGAACCTGGTGAATGCCTTCGGACATGTCTCGACCGGCGGAGGCGCCAGCCTGGAACTGATGAGCGGCCATAAGTTGCCGGCCGTGGAAGCATTACTAGATAAGAAATAAGGTACAATAAGCTTAAGTATCATGACCAAACGAACCCTTATAGTCGGTAACTGGAAGATGCACCTCAACACCCACGAGGCCAGCTTGTTAGTGAAAAGACTCAACGACCATATCGACATACATCGCAACATAGAGGTAGTCCTAGCTCCCAGCATGTTGACCCTCCAGCCCATAAGCCTGCAGATAGATAGGCGCAAGTTCCGGCTGGCCGCCCAGAATGCTTTCTACAAGGACGAGGGCGCATACACGGGCGAAGTAAGCTTCACCATGCTGCGTGATCTGGTGCACTATGTGCTGGTAGGCCATTCTGAGCGCCGCATATATTTCCAGGAGACGCTGGAAGAGATCCGCGACAAGGTCCAAGCTGCCATCCGTAACGGGATATCACCTATATTGTGTGTTGGCGAAAACCGTCATGAGCGCGCGGCCGGCGAAACCAAGCGGGTGATCCACGATCAGCTCACAACCGCTCTCTCCAACCTGACCCCCGACGAAGTCAAGGACGTTGTGGTGGCATACGAACCCGTCTGGGCTATCAGCACGTTCGGCACGGGGGATCCTGCCAAACCGGAGGATATACAAGAGGCGGTTGGCTGGATCAGGCATCTGTTGACGGAACTTTACGGCGAAAAGACAGCTGATGACATGAGGGTAATCTATGGCGCTAGCGTCGACGAAGAGTTCGTAGGCGGCATACTGGGTCTCGACGGGGTTGATGGTCTTCTGCCGGGTGCAGCGAGCCTGAATTATAAGAAGTTCTCTGGCATAGTGGAGGCCGCATACCGG
>CAZSAN010000056.1:0-9219 GCA_964604985.1 uncultured Candidatus Saccharibacteria bacterium
ATGTATGCGATTATGAACAGTACGAACTGATACCCTATAAGGCTGCCGTTCTTGAGTATCACGAAGATTCCCACCGGGCCTGCCACCTGATCGCTGGCATTGGTCTGGCCGTGCTCCCTGGCGGCGGTGTTGCCAGTGACCGCGCCGGCTATCAGACTGCCCAGGCCAGCCAGGGCATGCCCCAGTCCCTGGAAGGTCAAGCCCGTGAGCTGAGCGCTCAATCCCACTGCCACCACCGGTGCTGACCACGTGGAGCGCTGCAACGTGAAATCGGTCGGTATCACGCCCAGGTAGCCCTTGGGGTTGCCGGACTTGTCAGCGGCAGCTACATCCGATGCGGACCGAAGCGTCGCCTTGGCTTCGTGCCGGTGCCCCTCCCGGGTGTAGTAGATGAGCACTGTCTTGCCGGCGAAATCCTTGGTTATGGCCGGTAAGTCTCCTGACCTGTCTATACTGACCGGGCTGTAGCCTGGCAGAGCTACGTCGTTGAGCTCGTCCTGCGCCCTCAGACCGGCCTTCTCTGCCGGGGAACCAGGCTCAACATAGCTGATCAAGGTCTCCCTGCTTACCAGCTGGGTGTCAGATCTGACCGTGAACTGATTGTCTACCAGCTTGGGCATGCCGATGAACGCTATGATCGTGAACAACACCAAGGCAGCGATCAGGTTCATGACCACGCCCGCGGCCATGATCTTGGTCTTGGTACCCAGGCTAGCAGCTCCGAACGAGCCGCGGGCGGTATCGCTGTCGTGCTCGCCCTTGAGCCTCACGAAACCGCCCAGCGGTATGGAATTGATACTGAACGTCCAGCCGGACTTGGTCATCCTCTTATAAAGCTTCGGCGTGAAGAATATGCCGAATTCCTCGACCTCTACCCCGCCGCGCCTGGCCATTATGAAATGCCCGAACTCGTGTATTACCACGAGTCCTACCAGCATCACCAGCCCCACTATCAGCAGAATCACGGACATATTTACCATTGTAGCAAGGAAACGGACTTTACAGCTGGTGGATGTTCAATATAATTATTGTTGACCTATGAAGTCATAAAGACAAAAGTGTTAAAATCGAGGTGTAGGGGTAACGATGGCTCGGATATCACTTCCGGACATATTCGCTAGGGCAGGCTTGTCAACTGACAAGCCCAAGCTTGAAGTGGCTTTGGCAGCCGCTCAGTCGGTCATGCCAGAGATGATAACCATGACACCGGTGGCGACGGCCAGCCCTTCTTCCGTCCGACCCGAGAAAGACAAATCCGCAGGCCCGAAACGGCCGCGCCGTTCTTCGGCCAATCCGCTAAGAGCCCTGTGCCAACGCCCCATAGTATTGATAGCCCTGGCGCTGCTGATAGTGGGCGCGGCCGCCATCAAGGTCGGCGGAGTCTATTGGTCTTCAAAGACGGTCGCCACCATCAAGGTGACGCCCGTGACCAACCTACCAGCCCGGTCCATAGCCGGCTTTAATGTCACCGTTCCGGCCGATAAGCTCCAGGATAAGCTACAGGCAGTCACCCACCAGCCAGTCACCCTAATGGTAGGCACCAACAAGACCCTGGTGGATGGCGATACCATAAAGGGCTGGCTGCAGATAACGGCCAACAAGCAGAAGACCGAGTATTACATCCACGTCGACGAGAGCAAGGTCGGCAGTTCCCTTATCAAATACGCCGGACAATACGCCAAGGCGCCGGTAGATCAGCTGACCGTCACGGAAGACGGTACCAAACGGGTGGTCGTACAGGGTCAGGACGGAGCCGAGCTAAGCGACCCGGCGACGCTTAAGACTCAGGCGAAACAGACTGCCAAGAATGTCCTAGATGCCAACGGCATGCAGTTCAGCACGCCTCTGGCTACCAAGCCCTTCAAGGCAGTTACGCCCACGGCTTTCGACAAGCTGATAGTGGCTGACATAACCAAGAAGAAGATGTGGGCATGGCAGGATGGCAAACAGATAAATAGCTGGTTGGTGAGCGCCGGAGCGCCGGACACGCCCACGCCCGTAGGTGAATATCACATATATGCCAAATACACCGTACAGGATATGTGGGGCTACGGTCCGGGTCACAAATATTACTTCCAGCCCCATGTCAGATGGATCAATTACTTCAGCGACGGCAGCGCCATACACGGCGTCTACTGGCACCCTCTAAGCTGGTTCGGCGCCATCAATAGCTCCCATGGCTGCATAGGCGTCCCGGATGACGAGGCCGAATGGATCTTCAATTGGGCGCCGGTGGGCACCCCCGTCATAGTCCATACCTGAGTCTTGGCCGCTAATCCTGCTTGGTACTAGATCGTCAGGATATCGGCTTCCTTGGCCTTGCCTGCCGTCTCGGCCTCGCCGCGGGCCTTGCCCATGGCATCTTCGATCTGGGAAGAGAGACGCTTGGCGTCATCCTCGCCTATCTCTTTGTCTTTCTTCAACTTGTCTATGGCGGTCATTGCCTCGTGCCTTATGGCTCGCAACCGGATCATGCAGTCCTCCTGCTTGGTTCCGATCTGCTTGGCCAGTTCACGGCGGCGTTCCTCGGTAAGGGCTGGAATCGGTACCCTGACCACGCGTCCGTCATCGCTAGGGTTTAGCCCCAGACTTTGGTCATCACGTATGGCGTTGGATATGGCCTCCAGGTTATCGGGATCGAAAGGTGTGACCTGTATAAGCTGTGCGTCCGGTGCGGTTATAGAAGCCACCTGCTTCAGCGGCATGGGCGTCCCATAGGCCTCGACCACCACGCCGTCAAGCATAGAAGCGTTGGCCCGGCCTGTCCTAAGTGTCTTCAGATCGTCCTGGAAGCGCTCAACGGCCTGCTTCAGCTTGTCTTGCGCTTCGTCTACTATCTTATTAGGATCCATACTCTCGATTATAACTTATCGTCCGGATTAATCAGCATGCGGGATCGTCGGGCAAGGCCTCGATATACGGCCGCAATATGGATGGGGTGATCGGCTGGACTATGGTTATACGCCTAAGGAAAGGGTACGGGAGTTTGACGCCGTATTCGCGGTTGATCTGCCTTATGTTTTCTGAGACCGTGTAGGATGCAACAGACTCCCCTATCAGATTGCCGTCAGCGTCGAATACAGGGCCGCCGCTGGACCCAGGATATGAATCAATCTCCATGCCCGGCTTGGGACCATAACCTTGGACGCTCGTGGCTAGCTCAATATAAGGTCCGTCATTGCTGATGACGGTGCCGGCGTATTCCGCAGCATGGTCATAATATTTCCCGGTGCCCTCAACGGAGGGACCTATGCCTAAGCCCTGATAGGGCGCATGTTTGATATGTGGATCTGCATCAGTCTCGTAATTGATGAAGAACGCTGCCGCGCCGACCTGCGGACGATCCTTGGCAATATCAGCCGTAGGCAGGCTGTCAAAGGTCTGGTCACTATTTACCCTTAACAAACCTATGTCCTGGCCGCGGGTATCATCCCGTGTATCCATGTGGGAAGAGGCCATGGAAATTATCTGGTGCGTCGGTTCGTATTGATCTGGCCGCAGGACGCTGCTGACATATGAGCCTGCGCAGTCAATCTGGCCCCAAGGATTAGCCTTGTTAACCACATGGCCGGCCGTGAGTACCAGATCGGGCCCGATCTTCACGCCGGAGCCGAACCGTAAGCCATCGGCATGGGGCTCGAACTTGATCTTCACCGCACTTCCTGTCTTGCTTTTCACCGGTTTGGGCAGCGCTGCCGGTATATCCTGCACGTCGTAGCCGTCATGCTTGTGATCAGCGGCATATTTGGCCGCTAGCCACGTACCTACCAATCCGATCAGCAGTATGGGGACGGATACTTTGAGCCTATCCCTTATTATCTGCCACTCAAGCGCGTTGTCATCGTATGGTGCGTCTTCGCTGGCTAGCGGCTCGGGCTCATCGTCGAAAACGCCCTCCACATCCCAGTCGTAGGGACCAGCCTGATCATATGGGTAAGGAGTGACCGGCTCAGGATCGATAGGAGCGCTGCCAGGCTCCCCTTCAATATCACGGTCATAGGGTACGCTCCAATCATAGATACGCCCGGGCTGGGCTTCCAATGGAAAATTAATGTGAGGCTTCGCGGTATTCATATGGGGGGGGTAGGATCAGCTTATTTCGCCGAGGACCATACGCTCGAACCGGCGTACGACCACGTTCTCGCCCAGGCGGGCGGCATGATCCTTCACGTAAGCGCCGACGGTCTGGTCCGGATCCTTTACGAAAGGCTGTTCCAACAGGCAACGTTCAGCGAAATGCTTCTTTACCTGGCCTTCCACGATCTTCGATACCATGTCGGCCGGCTTGCCTTCGGACTTGGCCTTTTCGGAGAATTCGTCGGTGACTTTCTTGCGATCCGCTGCGGGAACGTCGTCGATGCTTACGTATTGCGGAGCGGAAGCGGCTATGTGCATGGAGATGTCCTTGATCAGATCCTTGAATACGTCGTTGCGGGCAACGAAGTCGGTCTCGCAGTTGACCTCGACCAGTACGCCGATGCGGCCATCGTGGTTATAGGTGCCGATCAGGCCGGCGCGGGCTTCGCGTTCGCCGCGCTTCTCGGCCTTGGTCAGGCCCTTCTTGCGCATGGCGGCCAGAGCCTTGTCAAAATCGCCGCCCGCTTCCTCCAGCGCCTTCTTGGCGTCGGTCAGACCTACACCCGTCAGATCCTTCAGCCTCTTTACCTGTTCTATGTCTACAGCCATTTATTTCTCCTTAGCGGTCTCAGTTTTTTCTTCGTCCTTGGCGGCCGGCTTGGCCTTGGCCTGAGCCTTGCCTGCCATGATGGCGTCCTTAACGTAGCCGGCTATCAGCTCTATGGTCTTGATAGCATCATCGTTGGCAGGTATGGGATAGGTCACCAGGCTGGGGTCGGCGTTCGTGTCTACTATGGCAACGGTCGGTACGCCAAGTTTGTTGGCCTCGCGAAGCGCGTTAGCGTCACTGACCATGTCCACTATGAAGACTGCGCCGGGCCGGGAGTTAAGCTCCTTGACCCCGCCGTATAGGTGGTTCATATGGTCTATCTCTTCCTGGAAGCGCTGGACCTCGAGCTTGTTGTACTTGTTCGCCAGTTCGCCGCTGGCCATGCGGTTCTCCAGGTCCTGCAGATGCTTGACCCGTCCGCCTATGGTGTTCCAGTTGGTGAGCATGCCGCCGAGCCATCGCTCGGTCACATAAGGCATTCCAGTGTCTTCGGCGGTCTTCTTGATGATGTCCTGGGCCTGGCGCTTGGTGCCGACCAAAAGCACCTGCTTGCCGGCTGCGGCGGTCCTGGTCAGAAACTCCAGTGCCGTATCCAGGCTATCGACAGTCTTGGTCAGGTCGATTATATGCGTACCGCCACGCTTGCTATGTATATAAGGCGCCATCTTGGGGTGCCATCTCTCGGTCTTATGGCCGAAATGCGCTCCGGCTTCCAATAGTTTCTTTATATCTACCTCTACGGCAGCCATGCTTGATTCCTTTCTCTTCGGACGGGAGCCCTGTTCAGTCCTGCAAGGATCATGACAAGGAGGATCAAACCCCGACCTGCTTAATTAATCGTCCAATCAGTCTAACAGATATACACCTTCGACGCAAGGGGGTCGCCATATCAGCAAGATACATGGATTGACCCCGGCATAACAGATGTGGTACGATGTAGCTCACGTATGAAAAAAGGACTTCATCCGGATAGTTACCAGCTGATGGTATTCGAGGACCTGAACAACGGGTTCCGCTTCCTCACGCGTTCCACCGCCAAGCCCGAAGGCACCACCAAGTGGGAGGACGGCAAGGAATACCCCCTGGTAAAAGTCCATATCACCAGCGCATCACACCCGTTCTTCACCGGCGAGGAGCGCATCCTCGACATCGAAGGCCGCGTCGACAAGTTCAAGGCCCGAGCCGCTGCCGGCCAGGCTGCCAAGGAACGCCGTGCGAAGGCTGCCCAGAAAGCCTCCCATCGCCAGGCCGCGAAAGTCGAAAAAGCCGAGGCCAAGGCCGAGAACACCAAGACCCGTTCCAAGTAGCTGATCATGGACGACAAGGAAAAGGCTCTCCGCGAAGAGCTCGCCGACCTGGAGAAAAAACTTCAGGATCCTAATATCTATAGCGATAAGACCTACCCTAAGCTAGCCCGTCGCAAGTCTGAACTGGATGACTTGATCGCTCTGTTCGACGCGCGTGAAAAGCTAGCCAAGGACAAGGCCGCGGCCGAAGAACTCCGCAAGAATCCGGACGCCGAGATGCAGGAGATGGCCGAAACCGAACTTACAGATCTTACCAAGCAGATCGCCGCCAATGATGAGGCTTTGATAGGGGCGCTGACTCCGCAAGACCCCAATAACGAACGCGATGTGATCATGGAGATCCGGGCCGCTGCCGGCGGCGACGAATCCGCCCTGTTCGCAGGTGAACTGTACCGCATGTATGCGCGCTGGGTAGAAAAACATGGCTTCAAGATGGAACTTATCAGCGAAAGCCCGTCCGAAGCCGGCGGCTTCAAAGAGATCATTTTCGCCGTCCGCGGCGACGAAGCATACAAGAACCTCAAATTCGAAGCTGGAGTCCACCGCGTGCAGCGCGTGCCGGTCACCGAAAGCCAAGGCCGCGTACACACTTCGACGGCCACCGTTGCCGTCTTGCCCGAGGCCGAGGAAACCGACGTTGAGATCGATCCGGCCGACATCCGCGTGGACGTCTACCGCGCATCAGGCCACGGCGGCCAGTCAGTCAACACCACCGATTCGGCCGTGCGCATCACGCACCTGCCTACCGGCATAGTCGTAGCGAACCAGGACGAGAAATCACAGATCAAGAACAAGGCCAAGGCCATGGGCGTACTGCGCTCACGGCTTTTACAGATGAAGATCGAGGAAGAACAACAGGAGCTGTCCGATGCCCGCCGCAAGCTCATCGGTTCCGGCGACCGCTCGGAAAAGATCAGGACCTATAACTTTCCTCAGGACCGAATAACGGATCACCGCATCGGCTACAGCCGTTCGAACATACCGGGCGCCATGGACGGTGACATCGACGACCTGATTGAAAACCTCCAAGCCGCCGAACACGACCTGCTCAGCAAAGTCTAAATGGATACGTATCATTGGCTGAAGGAAGCGCGTAAGACCCTGGACGATGCCGGCATAGGGACGGCGCGACTGGACGCGCTGGTGCTGCTAGAAGACGTCACTGGCCGGGACCGGGCATGGCTGCTGGCGAATCCAGACCATGAAATATCGCCGGCACATGTCAGGCGACTCACTAAATTACTCAATGAACGTGCCGATCACACCCCCCTTGCCTATGTCCGCGGCACAACCGAATTCTATGGTAGAAATTTTGTGATCACACCTGCAGTTTTAGAGCCCAGACCCGAATCCGAGACCATGATAGACATCCTGAAGAGTCTGGCGGAAAGTGGGGCATTAAGGCCCAGGCAAGCGAAAAATGCACCAAAAGCGCTCCGGATAGCTGACGTGGGGGCCGGTAGCGGAGCCCTTGGGATAACGGCTGCATTGGAGCTTGGCAAGGCACATAAAGTAACGGTCGACCTGTTAGAAATCGATCCTGAGGCCAAGGAAATCGCTAGAATCAATGTAGAAAAACATACAACAAGCATAAACGTTATCTTAAGCGATCTACTAGCGTCTTCCGGCGCAGACTACGACGTACTACTCTGTAACCTTCCCTATGTGCCAGATGATCACCAGATCAACCAAGCGGCCGCGCATGAGCCGCGCCTGGCTATCTTCGGCGGCCAGGATGGCCTGGACATATACAGGCGGCTATTCGACGAAGTCCGTAAGCTTGAATACAGGCCGTTGTATATTTTATGCGAGTCTTTGCCGCCCCAACACGACGCCTTGTACCAGATAGCAAAGCATGCCGGCTATGGCTTAGCCAAAGCGGACGACTTTATACAGGTATTCCAACTGGAGCGGCACTCAGGCGCCTGAACCGGGCGGATCGACCGCCAGCACCCCATCTGAGCCTACTACTTGCTTTTACGGTATTATGCGTTGTTATATACATGCCCGTATACAATTCCGGTTTTTGAGCATTTAGAGGTTTGCCCGTACAGGCGACGAACCTGGTGCCGTATAAAAAATCAGTTGCCTGTAGCGCTGCTCAGTGTGGCGGTCATATGAAGCGTGCGGCCGCCGCGTACCACCGTCAGGTCTACTTTGTCGCCGGCCTTATGTCGGTCTATAAGCCCCGTCAGGGAGTGGGTCTGATCTATCTTGGTGCCGCCCAGGGCCGTTATCACGTCGCCCTCCTTCAGGCCGGCCTTGGCTGCCGGGCTGCCGGAAACGACAGAGGGGTTGGCAGGATCGTTGCTGGGGGCTATGAACGCGCCTGAATCTACATGCAGGCCATACTCGCTGGCAACGTCGGCAGTCAAAGGTATGTAGGCTACGCCCAGGTAAGGCCGGGAAAACTTGCCCGTTTTCACCACCTGATCGACCAAGCCTTTCACGTCGTCTATCGGTATGGCGAAGCCAATGTTCTGAGCATTTCCGGCAGTCGCCGTATTCATACCTATGACCTGGCCGTTAAGGTTGACCAGTGGGCCGCCGGAATTACCTTCATTGATAGCGGCATCTGTCTGAAACAGGTCAACCAGGTTCTCGGCCGAACCGGAGCCGGAACTGTCACTGGCCTGGACATTACGGCCATAACCGGAGATTATGCCGCTGGTGACCGTGTTCTGGAACTGTCCGAGCGCGTTGCCTATGGCGACGACTTCGTCGCCGACCTGGACCTTGGACGAATCTCCCAGTACGGCAGGTGCCAGCTTATGGCCTTTGGCATCGTTCACTTTCAGGAATGCTATGTCGAGGCTGTCATTGCTGCCGGTGCGCCCTATAACGGATACGTCCTTCAGCTCGGTGCCATCGCTCAAAGTTACGCTGACATTGGTCGTACCGGAGGGCACCACGTGCCGGTTGGTGACTATGACGTCCTTGCTGACTATGATGCCCGTGCCGGCAGCCTGCTCTGATTCCGGCTGGGAGAAGCCGAAAAGCCCGAAACCGCTCTGACCCGACGAACCGGTTATGTTGACGTTGACGCTGACCACGCTCGGGCCGACAGTCTTGGCTATACGGTTGATAAGCTGGCTGCGGCTGGTGACGATCTTTTCCTGGCTGCTCAGGCTGCCATCGATCACCCCGTTATTATTATGAGACTCAAGCCAGCCGCCGGCTGCGCCGCTAAACAGCGCTATCACGACCACGCCGGCCGCAGCCAGC
>CAZSAN010000057.1:0-2843 GCA_964604985.1 uncultured Candidatus Saccharibacteria bacterium
CCCCTGCCGACTACGAGCTGAACCGTAGCCCTGAACCGGCCCAGCAAGTAATCAGGCCTACAGGACTGCTCGATCCAAAGATAGAGGTCCGCCCGATCGATGGCCAGATCGATGACCTTATAGCAGAAATCCGGGCCACCATCGACAAGCGTCAACGCGTGCTGGTGACCACCCTGACCAAGCGCATGTCCGAAGACCTGGCTGAATATCTGCAGGAAATCAATATCAAAGTGGCCTATCTGCATAGCGATATCGACACGCTGGAGCGCAGCGACATACTTCGCGATCTGCGGTTGGGTACGTACGACGTACTGGTAGGTATAAACCTATTACGCGAGGGCCTGGACCTGCCAGAAGTGTCGCTGGTGGCCATCCTGGATGCTGATAAGGAAGGTTTCCTGCGCAGCGAACAGGCTCTTATACAGACCGTAGGCCGTGCTGCGCGGCACGAAGAAGGCAGGGTGCTCATGTATGCCGACCATGTGACCAATAGTATGAAACGTACGATGGACGAGACGGCCCGCCGCCGTAAGATCCAGGAGAAATACAACCAGGAACACGGTATAACGCCCCGGGGCATAAAACGGGCGGTGGATAAAGGGCTGCGGCCTGAACTACCCGAGGAAGCCAAGCGCTCTTAGCTGGATCTGAAGATAATCCCCTAGGAGGAATACGGCGCTCTCATAAAGGATCTGACCGCCCAGATGGAGCTGGCTGCCGCCAACCTGCAGTTTGAGCAAGCCGCTGAATTGCGCGACATAATTGACGATATTAAAAAGAAGTTGTAAAATGCCTGCAATATGGCAGAAAAACTCAAGTGGTCCAAGCAGGACATTGACCCGTCAGGCCTGACTCTGCGTACATTGGTCAAGGGTCAGCGCAGCCGACCGCATCGTCTGGCATTGCGCGCCCAGGGCACCTCAGCAGCCGTCTTGGCAGCCAGACGGACCTCGATGCTGACCAGGGTCGCAGAAGTAGAGGGCGTAGATCTGGCCGAGGTCGATCCGGAGGAGCGTGCCGGCGTACTGATGCATATGAGGCAAAGGGTGCTCTCCCGAGCCCATGACGCCTTGATTGTCAGCGACGGGAAGGTGGTCCAGGTAGGTATAAGGGAGAATGAGGCGGACAAGCAGCTTTTCGGGGCCGATTATGGAGAAAGAGGAAAGAGCCATAGGGCCGAATGGGCTACTGCCGCACCTGAACTAGGACGTCTGCCACTTGAGGTCGGCATGGGCCTGTGGGTGCCCGAGGAGAGGCTGTGGTACGGCGCAGAGGAGATATTAGTGGCACTGCCTACCGCGCCTATAGACTTGGTGGAGGAAAAATATCCCCACACGGACGTAGTCCAGTTACCCAATAATTAGCAGAGCGGTTACGCTGCTGCAGCCATCGCTACGCTTTCGCTCTCCATCTGTGCCAGGTTCTCGGCCGTCTCGTCCCCGTGCATGGTCATGGCGTGTCCGCGGCCCCTTATCACGCGGATTGATGTCTCGGGTACTGACTTGCGTATGGCCAACCACTGCGGGAGCTGCTCCTGCATGAGCGGATCGAGCTCGCCGCCGAGCACATGAATGGCATAAGCACTAGCTATCGCCTTTATCACGTCCCACTCAATCCCTTCTTGCACGCCGCGTAAATTACCGGTCATGGCTGCTGCGCGATGAAGCAGCTTATGCGGAGCCAGCGCGTATGCTGCCAATGCTGCTGCGCATTCGCCGGCCCTTTCCGGATGGCGCACCACCATGCGTCCGATATCTCCGGGCATGTGCCCGAAAAAGCGCCCGGTCATATCCGCTATGAACTCCTTATCGCTGGCGTCCATATCACTGAAGCGTTCCGCGGCATCGACATTCCGCGCTCCGACAGCTGAAGATACCAGCTTGATGCCGGAAAGGTTTATAAGTGGATCATCGCCTGCGGCTAGGTTCTGCTCAGCCATGAGCATGGCTATGTACGAACCCAAGGATGTACCCACCAGATTGGCGGGACCATCATCTATGAGCCGGGTCAACACCTTTATATTTTCAGCAGCTGTCAGATCCAGCGGCCGGCTGAGCCCCTCCGATAAGGATAACGTTCCGCCTCCCATGGTTACTCCTGGCGTCATGACGGATATGGTATGCCTTTCAGGCTGGCGCCTGGCCACGGCCTTGTGCAATATAACTGAACTGCCTATGTCCAACTCGCTCAACCCCACGACCAGGACGTTACTTATGGGTGCGCTGCCCCCATCGCTATCACTCTCTGTGATCAGCGCCAGCCGCTGCTGGCCGTCCACCTCGATGACCCTTTTCTCCGGCTCGCTGCCTATGCCGTCCAACAGGTCGCCGGAGTAGTGGCGTGCCAGGGCGAAAGCGGATCTGCCAAGCCCATTGGCCAAACGGAAGGGCAGCCGTGCCAGGTTACCGACCGATAAAGCATCTGCTTCGTCATGCGGATGCACCAAGGTATAACCAAGGTCAACGCCCTCAGCATCTTCAACCACGCTTGCCTGCGCATTAAAAAAATCCCCGTCACCTGGACGGGGATATAAAGCGACGACGTTGCCGCCATCATTCTGGCTTGATGGATCTCCTGGAGGGCTATTTACTATTTCGGACGATGCCATAGCGAGTCTCTTGCCGTTCATGTTTATTATACTATTTTTCTCTTAATATATAGAACATAGGGGCTGTAGTGATATTAACAGGGAAAAATCGTCAACAATCAGCGCGAAACCTGATACAATTGTGAAATCATATGAGCAAACTGACGCGCGAGGATGTATTAAAATTGGCCCGGCTGGCCAGGCTCGACCTGACGGACGAAGAGGTCGAGCAATACCGTAGCGAACTATCAGACAT
>CAZSAN010000058.1:0-5653 GCA_964604985.1 uncultured Candidatus Saccharibacteria bacterium
CATGGGGGATCCGATGTGCCGCTTCTCGCTATTGGCTGAAGAGGATGCTGCAGAAGAGGTCAGGGACAGGCTTGCCGCCGATCCCAGGTATGCAGCGGAGCCTATGGAGTTCCCCACGGCTTATCCGGGCATGTTGACCCAGGTGGCGGCATGGCGGGATCTCCCAGTGGTTCCGATGGATATTGATATTTCGGGCAGTGTGGAGGCTTATGCCAGGCTTACGGGTCTGGGGAGGGTCGCGGACATAGTAAGTACGGGAAATACGGCCAGACGCCACGACTTGCAGGAGGTTTTCAAGCTCTGCGACATCTATCCAGAGCTCCTATGGAGGCCCGATGAAAATCTATAGTAATCCGCCCGCTCAGCGCTGGCAGGAGCTTTGCGACCGGCCTGCCGCTCCGTCAGAGGATCTGGAGCGGACGGTTAGAGAAGTCTTTGAAGACGTATCTGTCGGCGGTGATGAGGCCCTGAAGCTTTATACGCGGCGGTTTGACAAGGTGGATATACCCGATGTGGCGATGCCCGCGGATGAGACCTCGCGTCTGGCCGCGACGGTGCCGGATTACCTCAGGCGGGCCATAGATCAGGCGTACGACAATATAAGGAATTTTCACTGTGCCCAGGCGCTTGACGTTGATTCCCAGAGAGTCGAGACGTCGCAAGGTGTAGTGTGCTGGCGGGAAACGCGCCCCATAGAACGGGTAGGCCTTTATGTGCCGGGCGGTTCGGCACCCCTGATCTCTACGGTGCTGATGCTCGGAGTGCCGGCGCAGCTGGCTCGTTGCGGTCGGGTTGTCCTGTGCACCCCTCCTTCACCTGATGGCAAAGTCGATCCCGCTATTTGCTATGCGGCCCTGAAGGTTGGTGTGACTCAGTTAGTGCGCGTAGGTGGTATACAGGCTGTCGCCGCATTGGCGACCGGAGCGGGATCTGTCGGCAAGGTCGACAAGATATTAGGACCGGGCAACCGATACGTCACGGCGGCCAAGCAATACGCAGCATCAAATGCCAAGGTAGCTATAGATATGCCGGCCGGACCATCAGAGGTCCTAGTGGTGGCAGACGCGTCTGCGGACTCTGAGTTCGTAGCAGCGGACCTGCTTAGCCAAGCTGAGCACGGACCGGACAGCCAGGCAATACTGGTCACTGATGACGCGGTCCTGGCAAGCTCGGCCAGCAAGGCGGTCGATAGGCAGCTCAAAGCTTTGCCCAGGGCTGACGTAACTGGCCAAGCGCTTAAACGCTCTTTCTGCGTCGTATTCGATTCCATGGATACCGCTCTGGAATTTTCCAATACCTACGCGCCGGAGCACATGATACTGGCGGTTCGGAAAACACGTTCTTTCGTGCCCAAGGTGCTGAGCGCCGGCTCCGTGTTCATAGGCGATTATTCGCCGGTGACCGCAGGAGACTATGCTTCGGGAACTAACCACACACTTCCCACAGACGGCTGGGCGCGCAGCTACGGCGGCGTATCGCTAGACAGTTTCGTCAAGAACATAACTTTCCAGAGCCTCACCAAGGACGGTTTGCGCGGGATCGCTCCTACGCTCATCACGCTGGCTGCGGCTGAAGGCCTGGACGCGCACGTCAATTCAGTAAAAATCAGGATGGAGAAGAAGCTATGAACCAATTAAGAGAGCTGGTCTCTGCGGATCGGCTAGATTACGACAAGTTGATAGATCCGGCGAGCGGTGAAGGGATAGTCCCCGTCACCTGCGTGGACAGTTTTAGGCTGGCTACGGAAGGCCTGATGGCATTCCGCATGCAGGGCTTCGCCAACGAGGAGGCCGTGGCCATGACCTTGGGTATAGGCAAGGCGACATTCTTTTCTCGCGAACGACAGCAGCTATGGACCAAAGGCGAAGAAAGCGGTAACTTCCTGCTGGTGAGGGCGGCTTATACCGATTGCGATGCTGACAGCCTGCTCTTGGACGTGGATGCCCAGGGTCCTTCCTGCCACACCGGAGCTGAAACATGTTTCGTCGATCCCGACGCGGGCGGAGAGCCTGCCATAGCCGAAGTATCGGCGGTGCCGGTGGACGTCCCCGGCTATCTGGCTTCATTGGCCACGCTAGAGGAACGGGCCGCGCGTCTGCGAGTCGGCGAACCGCCAGCTACCTACACCCAGGAGCTGATGGCCGACCAGAACAAACGCGTCAAGAAGTTAGGCAGCGAATCGGCCGAACTTGTAAGGGAAGAATGCCGTCCGGATTTCGACCCGGAACGTCTGCTTGGCGAAGCGGCCGACCTGACCTACGCGGTGGAGGTGATGGTGTCTTCCCGCGGCTTGCCTTTTGCCAGTGTGTTGAACGAGCTCGCCAGGCGTAACCGCCCCAGCCCGTGAGTGGGCGTTAATTCGGCACCTGAGCTATAATTAGGCTAACCTATGGCACTATCGACCAAACCATACAAAGGCGCGCGCGATTTTTACCCGTCGGACAAGCGCGTGCAGAAATACATGTTCGCTAAATGGCGGCAGGTCTGCGAGAGCTTTGGCTACGAGGAGTATGACGCTCCCATACTTGAGCCGCTAGAGATCTATCTGGCCAAGACGGGCCAGGAGATAGTCACCGAACAGACATATCTGTTTGAAGACCGGGGCGGGCGCGAGGTAGTGATACGGCCAGAGATGACCCCCACCGTAAGCCGCATGGTAGCGGCCCGGCGCCAGGAACTGGGCTATCCCCTGCGGTGGTACAGCATACCCAACCTGTGGCGTTATGAACGCCCGCAGCGCGGCCGGCTGCGCGAACACTGGCAGCTCAACGTAGATATATTCGGCGTGCAGGGCATAGCGGCCGAGCACGAGGTAATAACCTTGACCGACGCAATGTTCAAAGCGTTCGGAGCATCACAGGATATGTACGAGATAAGGCTCAATAGCCGCAAGCTGGTCGATGACGCCCTGTCCTCTTACGTAGGTCTGGGTAAGAAGGAGGCGCACGATGTCTCCAAGCTTATCGACAGGATGCACAAGATGGATCGCAGCAAGTTCATATCGGCGATCGACGAGGCACTGGAGCCCAAGGCCCGCGAAGCCGGAGCCGCCGAGAGACTTATATCGCTGCTTGACGTCAAAGATCTTAAGGATCTGCCCGAGGAGCTTTGTGGGCATGCCTCCGCTCTCGAACTGCGACAGATGCTTAGCATGTTAAGCAAGATGGGTATAAACAACGCCCGCTTCGATGTCACGCTTATGCGCGGGTTCGATTATTACACCGATATAGTCTTCGAAGTGTTCGATACGCACCCCGATAACAATCGTTCAATGCTCGGCGGCGGCCGTTACGATGGATTGGTCGGCCTGTTCGGAGTGCAGCCCGTGCCTACAGTCGGTTTCGGCTGGGGGGATGTCACCCTGGCGAACTTCCTGGAACTCCATGGGCTGATGCCGGATTTGAGGCCGGAGACAGATGTCTATGTAGTGCTTGCGGGCATTGATGCCGCGGCCGCGGCCACGACTGTGGCCAACCTGCGGGCAGGCGGTCTTGATGTGGCCGTTGACCTATCCGGACGCAAACTCGGTGATCAGATCAAGACCGCCGACAAGAAGGCTATAGAGCATGTGCTCATCATAGGCGAAGCAGAGCTGGATGCCGGCAAGTTCACACTCAGAGACCTAAGCTCCGGCAAGGAACAGAAGCTGGACGCGAAGTCTATAATAGCCAAGCTCAAGAAATGACAGCGACCAACCATGCGCTTACCGGCAGCATAATAGGGTTGGCAGTAGGACAACCCCTCATAGCCTTACCGGCGGCTTTCCTGTCGCACTTCATCTGCGACGCCTTGCCACATTATGGGAGTGCCGATCCAGAGAGAACCCTGAAGACCAGAGGCTTTCGCAACTATCTTATAACCGATGCGTCGCTCTGTTTCATGCTGGTGCTGATACTGGCATTCACCAGGCCCGAAGATTGGTTGCTGGCCGCCTTCTGCGCATTCCTGGCGGCCTCGCCGGATTTCTTCTGGATCAATAAGTATGTGACTACCCGCGCTGGCAAGCCGTGGCGGCCTAATCTTTTTTCGCGGTTCGCCCTGGGCATCCAATGGTTCCAAAGACCCATAGGCGCGGTGGTGGAGGTGGCGTGGTTCGTAGGCGCGGTCATCATACTGACGGCGCTGATTCGCGCATGATTTAAGGTTATTCTCACATACCCCCACTATCCTTGGTAGCACTGCCGGCCTTAGGGCCGCGGCAGCCAAGTAAAGGAAAGGGGTAGCTATGAACATCAAGAAACCAGCACTTATATTGGGGGCGGCATCGCTGATAAGCGTAGGAGGCCTGGCGGGTACCGGCATAGTCTCGGCAGCGTCAGGCAACGGTTCGGGGTCCACCAGCCTGGTCGACGCCATAGCCACCAAGTTCCATCTGAATAAGAGCGAAGTGCAATCGGTGGTCGACCAGAACCGCGCTGAGCATGAGGCCGAGCACCAGAAGAAGTTCGAGTCGCGCCTGGACCAGGCGGTGACGGACGGCAAGATTACTTCAGCCCAGAAGACGCAGATCCTCGCCAAGGAAAAAGAACTAAAAAGCTATATGGAGTCGTTGAAAGATAAGACGCCGCAGGAAAGGCATAAGCTTATGAAGGCCAAACTTGACGCGCTGAAGACCTGGGCGAAGCAGAACGGGATACCTTCCCAGTATGTGATGTTCGGCCCTGGCGGTCCTGGCCATCACGGCGGCCCCGGCATGGATGACGACCAGCCTGGCCAAAACTAGTCCCATCTGTTATGATGGGGCACTATGCAGATAACCAGAACCCAGCCCTCGCCCACCAAGACCAAACTTACCATCAAGGCCGGACAGCCCGAGATTGACGAAACCAAGAATGCCGTATTAGCGGCTTTGAGCGCCAATGTGAAGGTGCCGGGTTTCCGGCCCGGTAAGGCTCCGGCCACCATGGTAGAGAAGCACATTGATCCCACGGCGCTGCAATCGGAGTTCCTGGAGCAGGCCATAAACCGGCTGTACGTGGATGCGGTCCAGCAGGAGAAGCTGCGTCCGGTATCCCAGCCCAAGGTCGAAGTGACCAAATTCGTGCCTTTCTCCACCTTGGAGTTCACGGCCGAAGTCGAGGCGGTAGGTGATATCAAGCTGCCCAACTACAAGCTCATAAAGGTCGAACACAAGAAACCTGCGGTGACGGCAAAGGATGTCAACGAGGTCATCGACAGGCTGCGCCAGCGCGCCGCCACCAAGTCCGATGTCCAACGCGCCGCGAAGGACGGCGACGAGGTCGTCATAGATTTCAAAGGCACGGACGCCAAGACCAAGAAGCCCATCGAAGGTGCTGATGGCAAGGAGTATCCTTTGACCTTGGGCAGCAAGACCTTCATCCCAGGCTTCGAGGAAAAGCTTATAGGCCTGAAACAGGGCGACAAGAAGACGTTCAACATCACCTTCCCCAAGGATTACGGGGTCAAGGACCTGCAGAGCCGTCTGGTCAAGTTCGAGGTGACAGTACTAAAAGTCAGCGAGCAGACGCCGCCCAAGCTGGACGACAAATTCGCGGCTACCGTAGGTCCGTTCAAGACCGTGGCCGATCTGAAATCAGATATCAAAAAGCAGCTTACCGCGGAAAAGCAACAGGAGGCCGACCGCGCTTTCGATAACGAACTGCTGGAAAAGATCGCAGAGAAAACCACCGTA
>CAZSAN010000059.1:0-3675 GCA_964604985.1 uncultured Candidatus Saccharibacteria bacterium
TCGCCGACCTGGCCGCGGCTCAGGTTCACTATCAATATCTTCCGGTCATCCATGATCTGCCGTATGTTGAAGCTGCTGCGCGGCTGGCCGATTATATTACGTACGAGGGGGTTCGCCGTGAACGCGCCAACCTTGTTCAGGACTGGCGCTACTGCTTCGGCCGCGAACTTGTCATTCCAGGTAGCGAACTCAACTTCCCAGAAATTACGTACCACCGGATCAGTGACATGGGCCATGACATCCTTGCGGAACCCTTTGTCTGTCAGGACGCGGGTGATATCCAGCATGGTAGAATCCGGGTATTCCAACAGCGCCAGCAGGCTGTAACGCAGTATGTATTCAAGGCGCGGACCCCACGACTCGAACATACGGCGCAGCACCCCGATGATCTCGGAAGCGGTATGCGTGCGCAGCTTGGCATCCGAGACCTCCATAGGGTTGAAGGCTATGGGAAAATCTACGTCGGCCGGATTGAAATATATGACATCGCCTGCACGGTCAGGCGGTATACGCTTAAGTACGCTCAAGGCGTAATCGCCGTGAGGATCTATCACCGCGAAACCATAGGGGCTATGTATGTCGGATATGGTCATAAGCTCCAAAAGTCCGGATTTACCGACGCCGGTCTGTCCCAGGATATATAGGTGGCGTCCGCGGTCGGCGCGCTTAAGCCCGAAGGCCAGATGCTGGCCGCGGAAGTTGGTAGCGGCTATAGGGCTTATGTCCTCATGGTTGCCGCCATTGGCAATCGGCAGATTGGCGGGCGGCTCGGCTACCTGCGCCGGCGCCCAGAGTATATAAGGTGTCTCGACATTGGTGTGGGGCAGATGGCAGAGGGTAGCCACTTCTTCTATGTTGAGCAACGAAGGCCGGCCGCCCAGCTTGCGCGAGTGATACTGCGTGAGCAGCGAACGGTCCTGGGTGATGCGGGCCTGCTCAAAGCCGTTCATGTAGGTAGTATTAAATTGCTTGTAACTAGCTATGATCGACTGTATACGCAACCTGGCATGGTGGGGCGTGACATCCCCCCTATACACTATGCGCAGGGAAGTCTCAAAGGCCAGCTTGTGACTCTTGTCCTCGGCCCCGCTGGCACGCGCCTGATCATATTCGGTTAGTTTGGGTGCCTGGGAGCCCTGCTCCGGCGGACCCATCATGGCCTTGAATATCGCTCCCGGGGCTGATCCGCTGCTGCCACCCCTAAGGTTGCTGATATAGCGCTCGCTCTTTTTATGCCAGTTCTTGGAGGCGGGCTGCATGACGAGCTGGATCCAGGCTTCCTCGCCTTCTTCGAATTTAGCCAGGGTAGCGGTGATAGCTGCGAGAGGGTCTACCTCGAAGCTCTGAAAGGTCTTGATCGGCAAGGCCTGGTTATTGCTAAGCCTAAGTTCCGCGCCCAACAGAGCGCCGCCTTCCTGCGACGCGGAAAAATCCTCTACTTCTGAAATCTGCACGTTGGGATACTGGGCATAGACCTGTTCTTCCACGAAGTCTTTAAGGTACTTGGGCACGCAGACATAGAAACCGATCCGCTTGGCCAGCACCGCGATCTCGAAACTGATGCGCACACGATGCGCGCCCCTGAACATGCTTTGGGGGGGCAGGGTAAGCAGTCCGTGCAGCGAGGCGAACATCTGCTCGGCGGCCAGCTCTTTCTTGTCGTTGGTACGCGGCACCTGGAGCAGCAGTATCACCATGTCTTCATCAAGGCTGCTTTGTTGCTGCCTGCTAAGTCCTGATGCGTCGGCATCTCGCTTAAGATTCATACGCCTATTTTACCTCTTTTAGCGAAACACCCCAATGGCCGACCGTCTTATTCCCTCCTTAAGGCTTCGATCGGGCTGATGTGCGCCGCGCGGCGGGCCGGGAAAAAGACCACGGCCAGACCTACGCATACCATGAAAGTTATGGTGCCTGTCACCAACCACCAGGGAAAGGCGAAAAGTTGGAAACTATCCGTCACACCACGGCTACGGGAAAGGTGGTTCATGACTGAGTTAATCACCTGTCCTGTGACTACGGCGCCCAGGATACCGGCCACGGCCCCCGTCACTGATAGCATAACCGCCTCGAAGATGAATAGACGCCTCATGTCCCTGTTCCGGCCGCCAAGCGCGACCATCAATCCGATCTCCTTCGTCCTCTCCAAGAGCGATATAGTTAACGTGTTAAACATTCCGAGTACCGCTACTATCATGCCTATGGCGCCGAAACCGGCCAGCATGATATTGAAGAATTTGAATATCTGGTTGATCTGATCGACCGTATCTATAGGCGAACTGGTCAGGAAGCCTAGGCTTTCGATCTGATTGCGCAGTCCTTTCACATTGCCGGAGGTATCGACCTCGATCTTGACCTGGTTATAGGTGGTGATTCCGGCGGCCGAAAAGATTCCGGACGGTATATAGACCTCGTTGCCGCCGGTCGAATCCACGATGCCTACTATGGTGAACTCGCCCGTTATGTCCGGTTTGTCCTGGGATAGAAGCGGTATGCGCAACGCCAGCTTCTTGCCGATAGCCGAATGATTGTTCGGCAGGCCTATGGACTTCAGGCCGGTGGAGTTTATCAACACGGCCTTGCTGTCGTTCGGGCTAAGCAGCCGGCCGTCGCTTATGGTAAGGTTGTCCATCTTCTGATAATTAGGGTCTTCGCCGTACACTATGGCGTCAACCTCACTGCCGCTGACCTTAAGGCTGCCGGCATAGGAATAAGTGCCGCCTATCTGCGCGACGTGCGCCAGGTTCTTCATCTTTATGAAGTTGGTCTGATCAAGTTTGATGATCTTGGAGTTCGGCGTGGAGACGTCTATGGATTTTACGGACTGGCTGCCCACCACCTGGCTGGTGACCAGCCGCTGCAGACCTATGCCAAAAGATAGCAGGAAAAATATGGCCCCTATGCCGATTATCACACCGAAGACGGTCAGGAAAGAGCGCAGCTTCTTGTTGGTCAGGTTGTGCCAGGCGATATATACCAGCATCGACAAAGGTATGGAAGTGTATTTCTTTTTCGGCGGCGGATCACTGTGCTGCATGTTGTTTCGTCCTTGCCAATCTGTTTATGCGGTTCTGCATATCTCGCAGCAGCTCCTGAGTGGTGGCATGTATGGAGTCCTGTCTCATCTCTTGAAGACTGCCATCTTCTATGTGCAGCAGTTTGTCGGCCAGGGGCAGATATTCCATGTTGTGCGTCACCAATATTACCGTGCGCTTCAGGTCTTCTTGGCAGCTTCTTAGCAGGTTCATTATCATATCGCCGTTCTTGCTGTCCAGGCTGCCCGTTGGTTCGTCGGCGATGACGAACAGCGGATCCGTAGCCAAGGCCCGGGCCATGGCTATACGTTGTTGCTCGCCCCCGGACAACAGCACCGGGTATTTCTTGGCATATTCGCCCATGTTTACGCGTTCCAGGGCATTTAGGGCTACCTTGGCCGACTTGCTCTTGTTGTAGCCCAGAAAGTACAGCGACATCGCCACGTTATCTATGACGTTCAGGCTTTTGACCCAATAATTAGTCTGGTAGACGAAACCTATGCGGTTGGCGCGAAAGTGGGCCAGCTCGTCCGGCGGAAGGCCGTACACATCCCGGCCCTCGAACAACACTGAGCCACTGCTGGGGCGTTGGAGACCGGTCAGCACGTTTAGCAGAGTAGATTTACCGCTTCCAGAAGAA
>CAZSAN010000060.1:0-2025 GCA_964604985.1 uncultured Candidatus Saccharibacteria bacterium
CCGGCAATGCCGAAAGTGTGTACGCATCGTTCAAGGACGCCGCCGATTCCACCAAGGACATAACAAGCAGTGACGATTTCGACCTGTGGGTCGATACCGGCCCGCGCATCATATACAAGGCCCGCTTCCCCGTATCTGATCAGAATCAGGCGAATAATTACGTGGACATCGGCCTGAATTACAAAGGCGGCGATAACTACCCGTTCTTCATATCGGGCAAGTCGGAAGATTCCGGCAGCACGTCGTATGTATACACGCTCGCCGATATCAACGCCAAGACGGGCGCTGCCGACTTCAAGTTCCAGTACAAGGTCACAGGCGAAGGCAGCGGTAAGGCCGACGCCGGTTTCAGCATCAAACCCAGCCCATCAAAGATCGACATCCCCAAGCCGGCCCATGCCATACCTGTCAGTCAGATACTGAGTGATTTGGGACTGGGTAGCACGGTCAGCTCCAGCTCAGCCGGCTCCAGTTCTTCCAACGCCGTGGTACTGGGCAACAAGTTGACCGCGCTGAGCGGCGGCGCGTCAGGGAATCCGGTAGGATCAATAGGCGATTCCTTGCTGCGCCATATACTCACGAGTCAGTGACGCGATAGCATAAGCGCCACAACATTTGGGCCTCGTCTTGCTATACTGGATAGGCAGTGAACGTAGTCGTCGACAATCTGTTAACCAGCTATAAGCTGACGGGCAAGGGCAGGCTGGTGCTGTTGTTGCACGGGTGGGGAGACAGCTCTCAGGGCCTGAGCGCGCTTCAGAAGGTATTGTCGCGCAAGTATGAGGTATTGGCCCTGGATATGCCGGGTTTCGGCGGCAGCCAGGCTCCGGAACAGGCGTGGGATCTGGATGATTACTCCCGTTTCATCAGATCGGCCTTATCCAAGCTCAACCTTGAGCAGCCTTATGCAGTAGTAGGGCATAGTAACGGAGGCGCTCTGGCGATACGTGCGGTACGTCTAGGGATGATCCAGCCAAGCAAGCTCATACTACTCGCCGCTTCCGGCGTACGCGACGCAGGAGGTGCCAGACGCGTATTGCTGATGGTGGTCGCAAAGGCGGGTAAAGCTGCTACTTTCTGGCTGCCCGCAAGATATAGGAACGGCCTGCGGCGCCGCCTTTATGGTGCGGCAGGTTCTGACATGCTGGCCGTCCCGCACATGCAGGAAACTTTCAAAAAGACCGTACGCCAGGACGTACAGGACGATGCGGCCGCCCTGGATGTCCCCACCCTTCTGGTCTATGCCGGGCATGATGATGCGGCGCCGCCTTCATATGGTCGCCGCTATCATCGGCTAATAAAGGGCTCGCGTCTGGAAATAATAGAGGATGCCGGGCATTTCCTGCACATTGATATGCCTGACGAAGTAGACCGTCTGATAGAGGAGTTCCTGAAATGATCCGCCAGCTCATAAGCGTATATAGGCCCGGTTATCCCAGGGTACTGGTCTATATGCTGCAAAGTAGCGAGTATCATGTAGGGACGTATCTGGCATGGGTTCACCGCACACGTGATTTCAGCAAGGTAGTCAGGCGCAGGAAATTGGAACTCACCCGGCCCGCACGGTTGCTGCTGAGCGCACTTAGGCTGGGTATGATATTGCAGATCGGAGCGGGCCTGCTGCTGATATCACTTGGCATATGGCACGATCTGCCAGGCGGCACCGCTTTTGGCGCGGCGCTGGTGGTTTCGTACCCGTTCGTGTGGGCCTACATGGCGGTTATACCCCTTGTCATTGGCCGCGAATTCAGCACTAAGCCCAAGGAACGGCGCGCGGTAGGGCGCTCCGAGAAGATATTCGCGGCCCACCCGGGCATCAGGATCGCTGTGGCCGGCAGCTATGGCAAGACGACCATGAAGGAGCTGCTCATGACCGTACTCGGTGAAGGTATGAGGGCCGCCGCCACGCCTGCCAACAAGAACGTCAGCATAAGTCACGCCCGGTTCGCCGCCGGACTTAAGGGCGATGAAGACGTACTGATCATAGAATACGGCGAAGGCGAACCGGGCGACGTGGCGCGCTTC
>CAZSAN010000061.1:0-8434 GCA_964604985.1 uncultured Candidatus Saccharibacteria bacterium
AGTAGGGCCAGGGCCGTAATGACCACGTACCTTATGTAAACGCGCATGGTTCGGCGTCGTTTGGATTTAGTAGGTGTGGGCCTGGAGTTCCGTTTGCCTGCCATGCGCTGATTTTAGCACGATAAGCTTATGCTTTATTGCTGCCTTTCCAGGCGATGGCCTATGTTCCTTAGGTTATGCGCTTGAGATGACCTGAGCTTGTCCAGCTCCGCCCAATCTATGGGCGTGGCGACAGGCGCCCTTGGGCGCGCCCTAAGGGAATATGGCGCGACCTGAGTCTGACCGTATGAATTACGGGCTACGTCCAGATAAACCTTATCACCTCTCTTGGCTATACGGGCTTCCGTGGTCAGTAGGTCCGGTTCCAGCTCCCTGGCCTCTTCTGCGAGCTCATAGGTTTCCTTATGCACGCTTTCAAAGTCTTCGAAAGGCTTTATGGTTACGACCACGTGAAGCCCGCGCGATCCGGTCGTCATCAGGCCCGGGTCATAGCCATGGCCCTGCAGGACGCCCTTCATGATATGCGCCGCCCGCTTGATCTTGTCGAAGTCGTCGACGCTGGGGTCCAGATCAAAGACCATGCGGTCGGGCTTGTGTATATGCCGGCTTGTCGATAACCAGATATGCATCGTTAGCGCGGCCTGATTAGCCAGATAGGCGAGCGTAGCTGCCGAGTCCGCCAGTACCAGATGCTGTTTTCCTCCCTTTATCAGGTCCACAGTAGTCGTCCTGATCCATTCCGGGAAATATTTAGGTACCTCTTTCTGGTAAAAAGCCTCGCCCTCTATGCCATCCGGGAACCTTTGTAGGACCAGCGGTCGGTCCTTGATCAGGGGCAGCATCTTAGGAGCCACGCGCACGTAATACTCGACGACATCCCGCTTGGTTATACCGTCACCAGGGTACATAAGCTTGTCCGGGTGAGTGATCTCTATGTCATGGCCGTCTATCCTCATGCGCCCTCCCTTATTACTTCCTCCGGCTTTTTATCCTCCCTTAATCCTAGGTATCTGGGGTGGCGTAACCTGTTTTCGTCCGTCCATTCCGTGAAACCCACCTCGCAGACCAATTTCGGCCTTATCCAGTGCAAGCCCTTTCCGCCGACCTTCTGGTCTAGTTTCAGCGCGTCCGTTTCCAGAGGCTTCATCTTAGACAGCAAGGCGCTAAGTGTAGCTTCGTCGAAGCCCGTGCCTACCTTGCCGGCGTAACGCAGCTGGCCGTCGTCGTAGAATCCTAGCAGCAGTGCGCCGAAGGCGGTCCGTGACCTGCGAGGCTCGGTGTAGCCTATGACCACGAATTCCTGGCCGTTGCCGCACTTGAACTTCAGCCACCTGGAGGTCCGCTTTGATTCGTATGGGCTGGACAGGTCTTTGACAATGAGGCCTTCCCAGCCTTTGCGGCAGATCTGGCGGAAGTAGCTGGCGTCCGGTCTGGCCGCCGGGCTGAGCAGGCGCAGCGGATCCCCCTCTTTGACCAAGGAGCGTAGGATCTGGCGCCGGGAGGCATAAGGCAGCTGCGTGATGTCATAGCCATCCAGGTACATGCAATCGAACATATAGTAGTAGACGGGCGTGGGGCTCTGCCTGGCCAGCGCTTCGTCCTTGATGTGCAGCCGATCCTGGAGTTTGCGGAAGCTGGTGTTATTGTCTTCGAAAGCGACTATTTCGCCGTCCAACCACCAATCGCCCGGTACGTCCTTCAGAGCGTCGACGACTTCCGGGTATGTGGCATCCAGGCTTATCTTGTTGCGCGAGTACAGATTGACCTCGGCGCCCTTCTTTACTGCCAGCACCCGTTCGCCGTCCAGCTTCCATTCGTAAGCCCAGTCATCACTCCAGAAGTAATCATAAGTAAGCGTAGCCTTGGCAGGGTCTATCCACTTTGGCTGTGCGCTTTTTTTGATTCGATCGCGTAGGCTGAGTTGTATGTCGTCAGGCAGTGTGACCATCGCAAGGCTCCGCTATGATGATAGCACTTAGTCCTGGAGTTAGTCCTGGGGGCTTCGCAAAGTCTCCTCTGGCATGCCCTCTTCCTCGCCGTATAGCACTTCCAGATCATCGAAGCGTGTCAGGAAATCCTCCCCGCTTAAGAACTCTTCGTGTTCGGGGAAGCTCTCAAGCAGCTCCTGGATGTGATCATTGAATCCCCATCGCCGGGCCACATCCTGCATCTTGCCCGCGGTGACGGGAAAAGGCCTGGCAAGATGCACCAGCCACTCCGGGTCGTTTACGTCCAATCTTTTCCTGATGGCCTGGTTCATATCCACCTCCTTTCAGGGGTTTATGGCCGATGTTGCCCGCTTCGGCGCATCTGTATTATCGTTCCATGCAGATGAATCGTCAGTTAATAAACTAACTCTTAGTATTGCCTTTTGGAACAGAAAGCTATGAGTCGATCAAGTTCGCGCTTATGCGCCCTTTCCAGAGGTAACTTGGATATGTCTGCTTCGGCGCGCTTCTGAAGGCGGTCAATATCGTCGCCCAGTAGGCGCCCTATATCCTGTGCCCTTACCTGGGAGCGTACATATACTATGTCGGCAGCGGTTGCTGCGGGATTGCCGAATATGCGGCTCAGCTTACTGCGGTCGATGGCCGGTGACTTTTTCATAAGGTATAGGTATAGCAGCGTTTTCTTGCCTTCCTTTATGTCTGCGCCTACAGGTTTGCCGGTCTTTGCCGGGTCGCCCATGACGCCCAGTTCGTCGTCGCGGATCTGAAATATGGTGCCGCCCAGCGTGCCTATAGCCTCCAGGCGCCTTAGCAAAGGTCCGGGTGCGCCGGCCAGCGCCGCGCCCATGGCCAGAGGCATGGCCAGCGTGTAAGCTGCTGTCTTGGTGCGCATGAGGGTGTATATATCCCGCTTAGACGGCATGCTGGGCAGAGATTCTAGATATATGTCCTGCATCTGGCCGGCGCAGGTGCCTAGCAGGTGGTCCACATACAATGTATAAGGAGCGGGCTTCGGGGCGCGGCCGGCCATCGTCCGCCCTAGCAGTTCGAACGCCATGAACAGGGCCGCATCGCCGCCCGCCAAGGCCATGCTGATGCCTGATCCCTCGGCATCCTGCAGGCCTTCCTGACTGGCGAATGTCTGATACTGGCGGTGCATGGAGGGCCGGCCGCGCCTAAGCGGATCGCCGTCCATAATGTCGTCATGGATGAGTAGGGCGCTATGTGTCAGCTCCAGGGCTATGGCGGCGTTCAGCACGTCCTGGTCGGGCCGGCCGCCCCCGAATATCTCGTAGGAAAAGCGCAGCACGCTACCCCTCAGCAGCTTGCCTGATGTTGCGAATGGCTCCAGACGTTTCAGAAAGTCGGATCCCCAGACGGTCGTGCCATAAGTCCCGGCCCTTTTTTCATCTATGTAACGTTCGATGCCTGCTTTTATCGCGGGCGCATACGACTCGATCCGCTTCATGTTCTCCCTTTCTGGGTGTTATCGCCGCCTTCATAATGTCTAAGGAAATCCTTGGCGCGCCCTTGCTTGGAGCGGGCTTCGGATACGGCTGCTTCCAGCCTGGTTATGAGCCCTATCATGCCGTTGTCCTTCCGGAGCAGACCGCTGGCGGCCAGCTCCTTGCGCGCCAATGACGCCTGACCATCCATCAGCCGGCACATGCGCGGCAATGTCCGATGCCAGAACATCTTGCGGGCGTCAGGCATAAGCTTAGATAGGTCGTGTATGCCCGCTCCCACGTCGATATCTGCCAGTACGGCTTCGACAACTGGCGTCATATGGCCGTTTTGCAGGTCCTCGGGCCAATCGTGAACGTCATCATTCAGCTGCCTGAGGATCAGGTAGTGCCTGAAGGCTGCCAGCATATGCCGGCTCGCAGCACTGGCGATATCTTCTCCAGAGGCTGATAATATCGCCATGGCCGGTAACGCGTGGCCTAGCGAACGGCCAGCCAGCCACGACAGCTCTTGGCTAGCCGGCAGTCCGTCGATCCGTATAGCGCCCTTATCGATAGGTAATCTGCGATAGGCCTGCTCCCAAGCATTAGCGCCGTCTATCTCGTCGAATACCGTACGCACGAGCTGCCGGAAAGATGGATCGTCCGGCACCGCACCGGAAAACCCGTCCAGCGATCTTCGCATCGAGGCATTGGCTGCAGGTAGCAGCCGTGTACTGCCCTCTCCATCCAGGAAGTCATCGTAGATCGTATAAGCCGTCCAGCCGAACAGATTGGCGGCTTCCAATCGGTTCAGGAATTTCCCCTTGGTCTTAGGCAGGGGTTTGATCAAAGACGCGTTGAAGCGGTGGGCCAGGCCGATGATTTCTGCGCCGTTATCGCTTCGGGCCAGTTTGTCCAGCGACGACGCAACCGAAGCGCCTAGCTCCTTATCCATACCCTTGCACCAATCCTTGGCAACATCCAGTACGGCGCCGGCATGCTTGTACCGCTCAATCTTATCTACGTCGCCCTCTGGTTTGAGCTGGGACCGCCTATATAGGTCCAGGGCCTCTATGGCGAATGCCGTGGTGAGCGCCTGCGCCCCGTCGTAATATGGCTTGCCGTCTTTGACCGGGTCGGCATAGAACGTCGCTGCCGCCCAGGATCCGTCGCGCCGCTGCCCTTGCAGGATGCCCATGGCCAGGGTCCTGGTGCCGCGTCTATCGCCCAATCTGATAAGTGAGCTAAGACATAGCGCCTTGTCCAGGTCGGTCGCAGCTCTTTTCGCTAGGGCGCGTACGCGCTTAAGCAGCACGGGCCGGTGCGATCCGCCGTAAGCGCGCGCGAAATAGTATATGAAGGCATAGTCGGACGGATAGTACGGCGAGCTGAAATTGCCGCTGACTATGGCCTTGCCTATGAACTTGTCCAGCTTGGGCAAGCCGTGGCTGACATGCTTCAGGAAATAAGCTACGTTGCTATTGACGGCCACGTCCACATCCAACCATACTGGTGCGCTATCCGGAGCCGCCAGCCAAGTCCTATATGGGCCACCCACGTCCGTCTCCGTGGCCAACAGGAGCTTCACGGCCTTGGCCAACGCCTCTTCGTCTATGATCGATGGGTCGTGCATGTACAGGCCGGACAAGGCGCAGAAGGTGTCATCCAGATCATTAGGGTAAGGTTGCGACCTGTACTCAGGCGCCCGCCTGGACCAATAGTTGAAGCTCCAGTTATCGTCTTTCTGACCCAGCAGGAAATCAGCCAGCCCATGCCTTATGTCTGCAGCCTGAGGCTCTTGCGTGCCGCCCAGCGCCTGTAGCATGAGTGCAGGCACGAATACGGTGCGCCAGGTCCTGACGCTGCGGAACGGCATCATACGGGCGCTTGAATGACTGATGAAGCTGCCATCAGCCTGCTGCTCTTTGCTCAGGAATGCCAGCCCCCGCTCTATGGCGGTATCAGGTGCCGGAGTTTTTGACATAGTAGCTCTTGGGAAGCCTTATGCTGAACGTAGTGCCTTGCCGCTTGTCGCTGATCACGCTTATTGAACCGTCAAAATCGTTCTCTACCACCTGCTTGACTATGAAAAGTCCGATACCCATGCCTCCGGGTTTCGTAGTGTAGAAAGGATCAAAGATCTTCCCAAGCTTAGGCGCCGGTATGGTCGTACCAAAATCGGTCACGTCTATTAGCAGCTCGGTCCCGCTGCGGCTGAGCCTTATGGCCACCTGGCGCTCCTTGTTCCCGCGCGACCGTTTGCCATAGGCCTCTATGGCGTTAGCTACCACGTTCAGGATTATCTGCCGGAAGCGCGTGACATCGCCCTTGTACGATAGCGAGGGTCTGACATTACCCGGTTCAAGCATGATGCTTATACCGGCCTGTCCGGTTTCGTATGTGAGTATGTCCACGACCTCATTGATCTCATCCATGACGTTGAACGTCTCGATACTGCTTCTGCCTTGTAGCTGCCGCCGGACGCGTTGTACCACCGAATCGATGTGACGGACGTTGTCCTGCATGCGGTTTATGATGTCTGACTCGTCCTTGGCCTTGATGCCCTCCATGTCCACGGTGATGTTGGTCAGATGGTTGGCCAAGTCGTGGAATAGCGCCGTGCTCAGTCTGCCTAGCTCGGCGAACCTGTAGAGCTCTCCCATCTGTTCCAGGCGCGCCGCTTCAAGCTGCTGGGTGCGTTGCTGTACCTTCACTTCAAGCAATGACTTCTGTTTCTTCAAAGCTTTCTCAGAACGCCTGGCGCGCCTGAGCGAAAGCTCCATCTGCCGGTTGAACAGCCATGAGACGAAGGCCACGGCGAATAATATGGCGGATATACCGATCACGTCACCGAATGCAGGGGCTACATCTTTCCATGATGTATCCGGGTGGAAGGTTCCGCTGGCCTGTCCATGCTGGAGATAGCTCAGCACCAGCACCAGCCCGCATGTCACATAGATCGAGTACCGTGAGCCTACCAATATGCCTGCCATGACCACGGCCAGGCTGAGCAGTAGGGCGCTATAAGGATCCAGCAGACCCCATTGCGAGGCTATGAAGCAGCCGAAGAGGGCTATGAGCAAGGTCACGAACACGGCGACGGGCCTGTATTGTCGGCCGTATCGCGCCACGGAGTAAAGTCCTACCAATAATAGGGTGGTGGCCAGATTGCCTAGCAACCTGTTCGGATATGACGGTTCGCTGGAAAGCAAGGGGCCGAGCAAAGTTATTATGAATGCTACCACCGACAGCAGTATTATGCCGACAAGCAGGTAGTTCAGGACGATTTCGCGTTCAGCGAGGTCAGAGTCATCGGAAAGCGGTCTGATGAACCGGTTGTAGAGTCTAGTCTTCATCTTCGGTTGTCATTAAAACAAGCCGGGCAGCTGATACTCACCAGTCGTACCCGGCTCTATATTTTATAGCGAAGTATTAGCCCAAGGCGCGGCAGCGGCCTGTTGAAGCAGCGCTGCTTCAACCGCGGTACCGCCACGGGCATCTTCATCCGTAAGTATGGCTGTTACGATGTCTTTCATACCTCCCCCTTCCCCCTCTTATGTTGTTGCGTCAAGGCTTATCATTGATAGTATAACCCAGGCCGTAGGCCGTTTTTATGAACTTGCGCTTATAGGGCCTGTCGATTTTGTCACGTAAACGCTTGATGTGCACGTTTATGGTGCTGTCCCAGGACGTACTGCCCGATTCCCATACATTGTCCATTATCATGGGCCGGGTCACTATCTTGTCGCTGTTACGCATCAGATATTCAAGGATGTCGAACTCCTTACGCCGTAGGCTTATGTTCTTGCCCGAGCGCGTGACCTGCCTGCTGAGCGGATCAAGGCTGAGCGTACCTACGGTGAGCATGCAGGGGTCTTCCCTAGCGCTGTCGCTGCCTGAGCCCGAACGCTTGAGCAAGACGAAAAGCCTGGCGCGAAGCTCCGCTATGGTAAAGGGCTTGGTCATGAAATCGTCGGCGCCCGCCTTGAATAAAGCGACCTTGGTGCCCGGGTCTTTGACGGCTGACAATACCAGTATGGGCACCTCTATGCCGCTGCGCCGCATGGTCAGACATACGTCCAGACCCGGCATATCGGGCAGTCCCAGGTCCAGTATGATCGCGTCGCACCTGCCCTCTTCTGCCAGACGCAAACCTTCGCGACCGCTGGGGGCGTGAACTATGCTCGAACCCGCAGCCAGGAAATGGCGGAGACTTTCGACAAGATCGGCGTTATCCTCTATGCACAGTAATTTCATCGCCTGATGGCCTTTGGTTACAAAATAATTTAATAACTAAATTATTAAATATTTGTTAAATAGTTATGCACAGGGTGCCGGACAGTCTGCAGACGAGCGGGCCGGTGGCGGCTTACTGGGCGGACTTCAGGTGGCGTAGCAGGAAGAACCGGTAAGCTATGGTGCCTACCACGGAACTTACGCCGAATATGGCAAGTATGCTGCCCGGACCGGTGTTGGGCAGTTCGGACGCGGTGGTGGATGCGGCTGTCTCAACAGGTGCCGATTCGGTCTGCGCCGATGATGTCTGGGCAACAGGTGCGGCCGGCGGAGCCGTTTCTTTTACTACCGATGTGTTGGTGGTTACGTTAGTAGTATTGGTAGTGTTGGTGGTATTGGTAGTATTCGTGGTGTTAGTGCTGCAGTTACCCCCCTGGGACGCAGTGCCGCTGTTGTCATTCCAGACATCGCCGCTGCACACATTGTTGGTATTTGTGACCGTCGTGTTGCCACTGGGGGCCGGCTTAGGCGCAGGCTTGTGGTGTTTCTTCGGCGGAGTGTGGTGTTTGGGCGGAGCCTGTTTCTTCGGCGGAGTCTTGGGGGCGTGCGGCGTTGCTACTACCGGATTTCCGCAACTGCTCAGGATGGCGAAGCTAAACCTGCCATTCTTCATGACCACGAACGCGTGTAGCCGTTCGCTCTGGAACGAGACGCTCGGGGGGCGGGTATAGAACACAGTGCCATTGTTCATGCGCTTGGTGCTGCCCTGTATGTACTGACGGCCTGCGGTGAAGGCGTTGGTAG
>CAZSAN010000062.1:0-4202 GCA_964604985.1 uncultured Candidatus Saccharibacteria bacterium
CTCGCCCGTGCGGCCCTTGCTCAGGTTCACCAACAGGATCTTCTTATTGTCCATTATATCGCGCAGGTCGAAGGCGCTCTTGGTCTGCCCGATTATGTTCCTCATCATTTCATTACTCAGGAACGCACCGAACTTGGACACGAACCAGCTGGTCACTTCACCGAACTCATTTGAACGTTGTGAAGCCGGCATCTCCTTCTGCCAGAATTCCAACACGTTCATGTCCGTGACGTGTTGTAATTTCTGCTTAACGAACGCCGGATCGCGGAATAATTTCGGGATATCTACGAAAGTACCACCTTGGGGATCGGCCATTATGGTCAACGCCGCATTCCGGAAAAGGTGCTCATAGCGCGGACCCATGATGCCCTGATGTTGTGGGTCATACAACTTATAGAGCATGTTCAGGGCTTCCTGGATCAGGAAATCTTTCTGGTCGGGCGTATTGTATTCGAACAAATTAAGGCCCATGGGGTAGTCCATCTCGGCCGGCGAAAAGTATATTACGTCCTCCGTCCTTTCCTTGGGCACCATGGACAGCAGCTTCTCCGCCGTGTCGCCGTGCGGATCGACAAACGCGAACCCATTGCCGCTCAGCATGTCCTGCAGCGCCAGATTCTCTAAGAAGGTCGACTTACCTACACCGGTCTGCCCTACCACGTACATGTGGCGCTGACGATCGCCCAGTCCTAATCTGATAGGTTTGCGGGCGCCGCGGAACTGGTTGAAGCCCAATAGCAGACCCGTATCCGGTATGTTACGGGGTCCGTCGACCTGCTTGGACTCCTGGCGCGTCAACTGTGAGGTAGGTATGCTGCGCTGATCCGGGAAATGGAAGATGGTAGCTAGTTCCACGGAGTTAAGGATGTCTTCATCCTTGTGCGGCGGGAAGAAGCGCATTATATACGACGTGATCAGCTCATCTATATCCTTGGCGGCCGTATATTTGAAACCGTTGCGGCCGGGTGCATCATAGAGCTGGAAGCTGGAAACTATGTTCTTCAGTATGGCGTCGGCCCTCTGGCTGACGTTCGATGAGACAAGCAGGCGTATGGCCACCTCGTAACCGGCGTGGCGGGTTTTCTCGTCTATGGCGTCCAGGGTGCTCTGTTCCAGATTGGACAGTTCCGGTTTCTTGGACTCGCCGCCTTCGCCGCCGTGCTCGGGCGGCTTGATGAAAGCCCCTGCCACATCTTTGGCAAAAGCGCTGAAGTGCAGGCCTCCGTGGCCCTTGCGCTTGCTGTCAGCCAGATTGGAAGCCTTCTTCCTCCAAGAAGAGTCGGCTGGCCTAAGCAAGATCTGTATGGCAGCACCATCTTCCTTTTCCAACGTAGACAAGGAGTTAAGCAGGGCCTGCATGGCGTCGCGCTTGAGGTCCTGATAGGTGGCTATGGGGTACGCGAAGGGTTCCTTCAGGCTAAGCTCGCCGCCCAGGGTGCCGCTTACCTTGCCGACCTGGCTGAATATATTGTGCTCAGCTACCTCTTCAAGCCGCGCCGTAGGATAGGCGCTGACTATGGCCTGCTTGACTACCTCTACCAGCGACAGAGGTACTGCCGCGTAGAAGTACACAAGCCCCTGGGATCCTATGATCTCGAAAGCGAAGTGGCGCTGTCCATAGAATGAACGCCTGAAACCCTTCTGCAGGGTACCCGCTATGATGTTGTATATGACCTGGGCCTTGCTGATGGTCTCGTCTATCACGTCGCGGCTGTCGCGGGCCCCTACCTCCGTATCGTCGCTTGGAGGAGGCAGATGTATGAACAGCGGTACCATCTTGAGGCCCCGCTCATAATTCTTCTGCTCGCGGAAAGAACTACGGGCCTGAAAGAAGATGACCGGCCCTATGATCAGGGCCATGACGAACATGATTATAAGTACAGTGATTATCGCCGCCATCTTATCCTATTTGCCCAGCTTTATATCCTTACCGTAGCGCTTCTTCATGTATTCGGCCCTGAGTGCCGCCAATTGTTCGCTCTGCTTGTAAGGATCGTTACGGTTGCTGGCTATTATGTGCTTGACTCTATTGACCCACTCCTTCTCTATCAGATCACCATCATCCACCACGGCCGATGCCAGATCGGCCATACCCGGGCCGTCCTGCTTATCTGAAGGTGCGCCACTGCGCGCCGACTTAGGCGGCGGAGGCAAGGATATGGGCGAGGCACCGCCCCCGTCAGCGGTCCGCTGGTCGGCAGGCGTAGTAGGCTGAGCCCCATTGGTTGTGTCAGACGCAGGATCCATACCACCATTATACAGCTTAGGGGGTAGGTTGATAACAGGCTTATGCTTGGGAATTAGGCCTGGGCCGTCTCACGCCGCCCGGCCACTTTGGCGTACGTGACGTAGAAGTAAGCCAGCGCTGTCAGCGGACCAAGTATGATCACATCCCTGATACCCAGCTGCCCTATAGACTGGAGCGCCAGCAGGCCGCTGATAAGCATTGTGGCTATCCTTAGGAGGCGTTTGTTCCTCAGGGGTAATCCATAGAGCTTAAGCAGTGCCAGCATGGCTTCCAGGACGTAATACAGCGTGGCCGCCATCAACAGGAAGCCTACTATCAGCATGAAAGAGGGCACTTCCTTGGGGTCTGTGCTACCGAAAAGGATAATATCGGCGGCAAACAGCCCTGCTATGCGCCAGAAATGTAACCGTTTGGTGAGTTGCGTGAGGAAACCCATGATAATGACTTAGGTAGGAGATATGCGCCTGTAAATGCGCAGCAGAAGAACGAATGGTGCCGAGGCGATAAATGCACTTGTTGTATTTAGACTATTGAAGCGCTTACCGCCACCGGCTAGACTGACCGCTCTACCGGCCTTTAGGGCCGGACAGAGCGATGATAAGCAAGCGGCACCCTGACTCCATCAGCCGCCTGGGTCGTAAGTCCGCCCCCGCGAGGGCTTCGTTGCTAAATTGTCGAACGTTTTTGTTTTTGTGACTTACAGCTTCCAAGCTATCACGTCAGGCCGAAAATGTCAATCCCCTAATGCTTAAATAGTTTATGAAACGCGGGCGGAAAACCGACCCCGGCCGTCACCGCCGGGAAGTTATACACAGCTTTCTGAAAGATTAAAGCATAATTGTTATTGACGGCCTTATAGGTATTCTATAAGATACGTATAGCACTTGAACAAATTAAGTGCTCAAAAACAAAAACGACAAACCGGAACAACGATTTCTCGCAAGTCGTTGTTCCACTAAGAAAAGAACCAAAACCTTAAAAGTAAAACCAAACCAAAAATCTTAAATTATCCTTAAAACACCTTGTCTGATAATCGGGCAAGGTGTTTTACTTTGCAGCCATGATGGCACCGATCCAGAGCATCATAATGAACGGTACGACCGGCATCCTGGTCGATATAGAGTGTCATCTGTCGAACAATCTGCCCACCATAGTGATTGTGGGGTTCGCCAACCGGGCGGTGGGTGAATCCAAGGAGCGTATCAGGGGTGCGTTCGCCACTAGCCGTATAATGCTACCTCGCAAACGTATCACTGTTAATCTGGCTCCGGCCGATGTCCCTAAGGCCGATAGCGGATTCGACCTGGCCATAGCTGTGGCCATCATGTCAGCCAGCGGACAGATCGCCGATGAAACCACCGCCTCTGGAAAGATGCCGAAGCCCGGCCGCCAGGTCTTCATAGGCGAACTCGGACTCGACGGTAGCGTACGGGCCGTACGTGGCATAATCGGCAAGATCCTGGGCGGCCGGGCGGCCGGTATCACCACCTTCCATATACCGGCCGCGAACCTTGTACAAGCCCGCCTGGTACCAGGAGTGCGCCTGATACCTGTAAGCAACCTTGCTCAGCTACAGCGACACCTTAACGGGCAGGAACGATGCGAAGCCATGGAGACAGGCGACGGCGTTATGGAGGAAGCGCGGCATAACGGAGGCGCGGATGACAGGAGACCTTCGGCCATGTCCTTGGGCGCCATAGCCGGGCAGCAACAGGCCAAACGTGCGCTGGAGATAGCAGCCGCAGGCGGGCACAATCTGTTCTTTGACGGACCGCCCGGTACCGGCAAAAGCATGCTGGCAAAGGCTTTGTCGGGCCTGCTGCCGCCCTTGGGCCGCGAAGAGGTCCTGGAAGTTACGCACCTACACAGCCTGGCCAGCCACGACTACGACCGCCTGGTCACTCAGAGGCCCTTCCGATCACCGCACCACAGCACCAGTCTGGTTGCCGTCACC
>CAZSAN010000063.1:0-2466 GCA_964604985.1 uncultured Candidatus Saccharibacteria bacterium
TAACCTTTGCGATAGGTGATTCTTCCCTTCGTAAGATCGTAAGGGGTCAGCTCGACCGTAACGCTGTCGCCCGGTACGATACGTATGAAATGCTTCCGCATCTTGCCGGCGACGTGAGCTATGATCTGATGGCCGTTCTCGAGTTCTACGCGAAACTGAGTCCCAGGAAGGGTCTCGATTATGGTTCCCGTGAGCTCGATTACTTCCTTATTTGCGGCCATAGATATAACAGGGCCTAATTATAGCAGGAGCCACAACGCTTTGTAAAGTGTTTTTTCAGGAGAAATTGTGGCCAATTTCTAATTAAAGATTATAGTCACTTTTAAGATAGCGTCAAGCTAAGTATTCCTTACTTAAATTATAAAAACATAGTTGTAACAATCATCTAAGGGGAGTCTTATAACCTTCCTTAAGCAGCGTGGTTCCCCATATGGCAATGGCCGCTATTATAAACGCGAAGACAAAGAAAGAGTCCTGGCTGCGTGACAAGGTAACAGCCAGCAACAGGACTCCCCACGCCGTTGTCTGTGCGCTGTCACAGGCAATCTCCATGGCGACTATGTACTGCAGGTCTCTTCGCTGGGCATTTCCATAGTAGATACTGTTCAAAGCATTCGATATATATTCCTTGGACGCGGAATATGCCGAGCTAATCAACGCGATCGTCAGAGGCGTACGAGCGAAGATCCTAAGCATATTGATAACGCTTATCGCCGAGGTGCCTTCCCGCAATACTAATTGATTCTTGCCGCGATCACCCCTATGACCTGCGACATATACGAACACGATGGTAACCAGCACCGACAGGGCGGCTATACTACCTATCGCGTAGAAGCTACCGAGGACGACCGCCAGATATATAGGCCAAAGTAGCCTGCTGACTGCATCGTCAACGTTGAAGCAATAATTCGCGAGCAGATCCCGCCCCGGGGCCCCGTGTAACGAATAAGATACATGCGTGTCCATCTTCGGCAAAGCTATCTTCCCTATTTTTTGCAGTGGTACGAAGCTTAGGCTAAGCACCAGGAAAGCTATAATGAGCAATGCATCGGCTCCTGCTATGCTGGCGATTATCGCGCCTATCGCCGGGCCTAGGAAATCACCGAACTGACCCAATATCTCCATTGTAGCCATGTTCGAACTCTTCGTGTCGTTATCCATGACCGCTGATATGAAGATGTGGCGGGTATTGTCATTGAAAGCGTCCTCCAGCGCAAGTACCAGCGCCCCAGCCGCCAAAAAAACCGGATAAGGATGCTGGACGAAGCTGAATATAGCGATCAGTTTCAGGCCGTTAAAAATAAAACTTATGCCCAGACCTACATGTGCCCCCAGACGTCCTATAGCCCTGATGACAGATACATTGACCGAAAGCTTGATAACTGAACGGAGGAAATTGAAACCCACGACCATCCAGAGCGTGCCGCCATTCTGCAGGATGACAAAGGGTATAAATACTCCTATCATACCGTTGCTAAGCCGTTGCAGGGTTAAGGCTTGGGTTATATGTACCAGGTTCTGCTGTAGTCGCAGCTTCGCGAACATTATTATTTTTTGCCGCGGCGTAGGAGACGTTGGCCGAAGCGCAGGCGGCTTCCGCCTGTTGCGGCGTCGGCAGGCGCCTCCGGCTCGTAGAAAAAGTCAGGTTCCGAATACTGGTCGTAAGTGACCATGAGGGCCCGGGATTCCACGGCGCGCAGCGTCTGCAAGGCGACCGAGACGAGGATCAGCACGCTTGTGCCGCCGATACTTATGCTGGTGGGTACGAAGCGCTGGCCGATCACCGGCACCACAGCCAGAAGCCCCAGGCTGAAAGCTCCGAAGAAAGTCAGGCGGTTCACTATCCTGGAAAGGTATTTCTCGGTCTCTTTGCCGCCTCGTACGCCCTCTATGAAGCCACCCTGCTTGTGCAGGTTCTCGGCTATCTCCTGGGAGTTGAAGGTTATGCTGGTATAGAAGAAGGTGAAGACAAATACCAGGAAGAAATAAGTGGCGGGGTAGATATACGCTTTCCACCCTTCGGTGGCGAAAGTGGTCGCGGTCGGCGACTGGAACCAAGTTACGAGGTTCGTGCCTATCTGGGCCCAATGCGGATTGTGGCTGCCGCTAAGCAGCTGCCCCACGAAGCTGGGGACGCTCAGGAAAGCCACGGCGAATATGATCGGTACCACGCCGGCAGTTATGAGCTTGACCGGCAGTATGGTCGTTATACCCCCGTATGCTCGGTTACCTTGCACACGTTTGGCGTAATTGACCGTCAGATTCCGCGCCGCCTCATTGAGCATTACGACAAGCCACGTGATTATCAGTACCGCTCCCAAGATGATGCCGGTGTATATCAGCTCGCCTCTGCTGACGGGCAACGTATAGCCTAATACGCTCATGTGATGGCCCTTGCCCGCCCCTGTGGTGATGATCTCGCCCAGGTTGGAAGGCAACCGGCTGACTATGCCTACGGTGATTATC
>CAZSAN010000064.1:0-9273 GCA_964604985.1 uncultured Candidatus Saccharibacteria bacterium
CGATATGCCCAAGCCCAAGCGCGTCCAGGCAGCGCTGATAACGGAAAGCGAGACCTCCAAGGTCATGGATTTCCTGCGCATGCAGAGGCCGCCGCAGTATGACGACGAGGTCGTATCGCAACCCGTACAGCTCAATGGCAAGGGCGGCATAGTTGCCGACCACGGCGGCCAGGACGCGGATGACGACATGTGGCGCGACGCCGTCCAAGTCGTCATAGAGAATCGCAAGGCCAGCACCAGCCTGTTGCAGCGTAGGCTCAGGATAGGCTACGGCCGCGCCGCCCGGCTGATCGAGACCATGGAAGAGCAGGGCATAATCGGCCAGGCCGATGGCTCGCGCCCACGCGAGGTACTGGTCAGCTCGATGGACGAAGTATTCGGTGGCGGTCAGGCCGGTGAGGCCGCTCCGTCCGAAGCAGACGCCGCACTGGACGAGAACTTCCCCGAGGAATCCTGAACCCAAGGCTTGACCAACAGGGGTAATTCAGGTACAATCCTTTCTACCATAAAACTTCAGCTTACATCCCCTGGTGAGTGTAGGCTTTAACCGAAGGAAGGAGTGCAAGGTTTTGCATCAATACGAGATAGCCGTGCTCTATCATCCGGACCTGGAGGTCGATCTGACCAAGGCCGAGGAGCGCGTCAAAAAGATTATCGCCGACAATGGCGGCAAAGTCCTGAAGGACGACAATTGGGGCAAGCGCAAGCTGGCCTATGCCATCAAAGGCAATGAGCATGCCATATACGTGTTCTATACGGTGGAGCTGCCTGGTGAGTCCGTCAAGAAGGTAGAGACCACGCTGAACATAACGGGCGAGGTGATCAGGTTCCTGATAACACGTCCGGACCTGAAGGCCATAGCCAAGGCCGAGGCCATGAAGGCGGAAAAGGCCGAGCAGGCCGCCAAGCGGGGCGATCGCGATAACGACAACGACAAAGACGACAACGACAAAGACGGCGACAAGGAAGACGAATCTTAAAGGAGCATTAAAGAGTATTACTTCACCAGCCTTCCGGCTTGACCGGTCCTGATGCGCGGGAGTACGGTGAATACGAAGCAACAAGGAGTTAACATGGCACGAAGTCTCAACCAAGTAACACTAATGGGCAACCTTACGCGTGATCCCGAGCTGCGCCAGACGCCCACAGGCCAGAACGTCACCAGTTTCAGCCTGGCGCTTAACCGCAGCTACAAGGACGCCAGCGGCGAATGGAAAGAAGTCACAGACTATATAGACATAGTCTGCTGGGGTACGTTGGCCGAACGCGTCGCTCAGTACATGAGCAAGGGCAGGCGTTGCCTGGTCCAAGGCCGTCTGCAGTCACGTTCCTGGGAGCAGGATGGCAATAAGCGCAGCAAGGTAGAGGTCCTGGCCAACGATGTGACATTCCTGGATAGCCGCGGTGGTGATAATGGCGACATGGGTGGCGAGGCGCCGGCGGCAGCTGATCCAGGTGCCGGCTCAGACAAACCCAAGCCTAGCAAGAAGACCAAGAAAGACGATGTCGTAATAGAGGACATCGGCGAAGAACCAATAAACCTGGACGACATACCGTTCTAGGACTTAGCAAAGGAGATATATGGCAAAGATATTCAAACACAGGACTGATGTACCGTTCTTCGATTACAAGGACTTCAAGACCCTTCAGCGCTATGTCAACACATATGGACAGATCGAAAGCCGCAAGAAGACCGGTCTTACGGAAAGCCAGCAGCGCCGTTTGAGCATAGCGATCAAACGCGCCAGGCATATAGCATTGCTGCCGTTCGTGGCGAGCAACTAGGCGGTTCGGATGGCCCTCAGCATAACCGATCTGAAAAAGGGTACGCTGTTCCAGTGGGAGGGCGAACCCTTCCGCGTAGTGGATTACAAGCAGAAGGTCATGGGGCGCGGCGGTTCGATAGTCAATGTGCGCATCAAAAGCCTGCTAGATGGCAAGGTCCTGGAAAAGACGTTCAAGGGTAACGAGCAGCTCGATAGGGCCGACGTGACTTCACAGTCCGTGCAGTACCTATATAACGACGGCTCGAAATTCTTCTTCATGAATGAAGCTACGTTCGATCAGTTCGAAGTACCGGCGGACCTGGTAGGTGACGATTCCGGCTATATGAAGGAAGGGGATCAGGTCCAGCTGCAGTTCTTTGACGGCCGCGCCATAAGCGTGGAACTTCCTAAGAACGTACCGCTTAAAGTGACTTATACCGAGAACGTAGTGAAAGGTGACACCACATCCTCCTTGACCAAGGATGCCCAGCTAGAGACGGGTATCACCATAAAGGTACCGGCCTTTATCAAGCAGGGCGACACATTATCAGTGGACACCGCAACCGGCGCCTACCGCGAACGCCTTAAGGATTAGCCAGGGTTAGGCCATGCAGCCCGGAGACCGCCTGATATGCGCCTTTACGATGCCTTTCACGGTCGGCTACCGATTCGGGGATTGGCCCCTGCACGTGACGGTGATACCGTGGTTCCGCCTTGATGATGGGTCTGACCGGATCGCAGACGGACTCAAACAGGCCTTCGCCGGCGTGGCTCCTTTCAGCGCCACGACGGGCCGGGAAGTCCGGCTAGGACCCCACAAGGACCGTCCCGCACGCGTGCTGGAACCAGCAGGGGCATTGCCAGCTCTGGAAGGGGCTTCCAGGCGCTACCTGCACAAGAAACGCGCCTGGCTCGTAGACGAGACCACCAAGTCAAGAAGGCCGTACCTGCCGCACGTGACCTATCAGGATCAGGCGCGTCTGAGCGAAAACCAAGCGCTGAACTTCGACCGCCTCTACATAGTGGAACAGAAGGGGGATCACAAGGAAATCGTTGCAGAGATGCCCTTGGTTGAAGGTCAAGGCGTAAGGAAAACCAAGCAACGCCTTGACAAAGAGTTGGTCGATAGGAAGCTGGTGGCAACACGCAGCCAGGCGGAGAGCTATATAAGGCTGGGCAAGGTAAAGGTCGATCAACGGATCGATACGAAGCCAGGGCGCATGGTGGCTCCTGGCGCGAGGATCGATCTGGATGCCGAGGAGCAGTATGTAAGCCGTGCGGCGCTCAAACTGGCTTCGGTGGCGCCGCGGCTAGGCTTGGATTTCCGCGGCAAAGTAGTACTGGACGTCGGCAGCAGTACCGGAGGCTTCACCGACTATGCCCTGCGCCGCGGCGCCACCAAGGTTATAGCCGTAGAACTTGGCCGCGAACAGATGCATCATAGCCTTCGCGGGGATGACAGGATCGAGCTGCATGAGCAGACCGACATCCGGGATATAAACCGGCCCAGTAGTACGCCGGACATAGCCGTGATCGACGTATCTTTCGTGTCGCTCAGGGAGATCCTGCCGCACGTGGCCCGGCTGTGCTCCTCGCACACGCTCATAGCTGCCATGGTCAAGCCTCAGTTCGAAGCGGCGCATGGCTCGTATAAGCACAAAGGCGTCATCAAAAATGACGCCATGCGCCGCGATATTCTGAAGGCTTTCGAGGCCTGGGCCAAGGACAACCGTTTCGTCGTGCTGGACAAGTCCGATTCGTCGGTCAGCGGGGCGAAGGGTAATCTGGAGCGTTTCTACCTCCTTAAGATTGCAGCGTAGGCCTGATACATAAAGCTTAAGGCTAGTGATACACTTGTAACGATGTATCTAGCTTCACGTGTGCAGGCAGGCCGCATGCTGGCCCGGCAGCTGGCCAAGAAATATCGCTATGAGAACTGTGCCATAATGGCGCTCGACGACGGCGGGGCGATGGTAGGCGCCCAGATAGCCATGGAATTGCATTGTATCCTGACGCTACTGATGTCGGCCGAGATCAAACTGCCGCATGAACCTGTGGCCATAGCCGGCATCACGCCTGGTGGCACCGTATCTTACAACAACACTTATTCGTCCAGTGAGATCAACGAATTGACCGGTGAAAATTTCGGATTGATAGAGCAGCAGAAACTGGTCAAGATGCACGATATGAACCGTCTGGTAGGCGGCGGCGGAACCATAGACAGGCGCTTCCTAAAGGGGCACAACGTCATTGTGGTCACCGATGGCGCAAAGACCGGCTTTTCGGTTGACCTGGCCTACGAGTTCCTGAAGCCTATAGACATAGACAAACTTATCTTCGCCGTGCCTTTCTCCAGCGTGGAGGCGGTCGACCGCATGCATGTGCTGGCGGACGACCTATATTGTTTGAACGTGGTACCGGATTACCAGGAAACCGATCATTACTATGACAAGCAGGACGTACCGGATCACGACACCGTGCTCAAGACCATAGAGCATATAATCCTGAACTGGAAGTAGGTCAGCCCAGCTGTTTACGCAAGGCTTCCACGTCCTTGAGCATCGTGAAGGAGCTATGGTTATCTATTAGGCCCTTACGCTCCAGCGCGGCGATTTCACGGCTGGTGGTCTCGCGCGTGGCGTTTATGGAGCTAGCTATATCCTGGTGGCGCAGGGGTACCTCTATCAGTAGTCCTTCGTCGGTTACTTTGCCGAACCTCTGGCTCATAGTCAGCAGGAACGATATTATTCGTTCACGCACCGTGCGGTACTCCAGGTTCAGTATGCGTTCACCGTGAAGCCGGTACATCTCCATCGTCATATCCAGTAGCGGTGCCAAGGCATCAGGGCTCTGGCCGATGAATTCCAGGAATTTCTTGCGGCTGATGCGCCAAGTGGTTGTGGGCGCCAATGTGCGGTATATTATGGACCTCTCTTCGCCGGTCAATGCCCATATGAGCGGGAATATCTCGTCCTGCTTACGGATTATGAGCAGGTTCTCCTCGTCGTACTTGGTGATGTCGTAGGCCTTCACCAGGCCTTCGTATATATAAAATATGCCCGGCGGTGCTTCGCCGGGCTTGACTATGTAGTCACCCTTTTTGTAGACCTGTTTCGCTCCGTGCAGTCTGAAGAAGTCCACCAGTTCGGCCGTCTGCTTCAGAGTGGCTAACATCGCACCTTATTATATAACGACGTGTCGTTCCTCACAAAAACGCCGTGATTAAATTATCGCGGCCCTGGTTAATATTTTAACCTTGCCGCCGCGCCGAAAGACATATCATTAAGGTGTCAACACTAACGTGGAGAAGTGGAGGCCAAAATGAGAGAGCAAAAATCAGTCGAAGACCAGCTCAAACGCATCGGCTTCAACCAACATGCGTGGGGCAGGGCCGAGGTCAAGGAACTTCCTAATATCCTGCTTCCGGACGAGACCATATTCGAGTGCGTGAACGGCGTATACGAAGGCGGTTTCGCGCTGCTGGTATCAACCGACGTAAGGGTGCTGCTCATAGACAAGAAACCATTCAACTATCTGACCGTGGAAGATCTGCGTTTCGACATGATCAACGAGATTGACTACTACCACCGTGTCTTCGGCGCGCATGTGGACATAACCACAGGTAACCGCGAGCTGAAGTTCCACAGCTACAACAATCGGGAGAGGCTTAGGAAGCTGATCACCCATGTCCAGCGCCAGATGGCGGACATAAAGAAGAGGCAAGACGTACACCAGGAAGGCCAGAACCAGCACCTGGAGCAGATTAACGATCACCTCAAGGCATATTTACTGGCCCAACATAAGCACCAAGAAGAACTTCAGCGCAGTCTCGAGGAGGCCCAACGAAGCGGCGCGACCATAACCAGACCCAAGGCGCCCCGCCCCAGCCCCGAGCTATCCGATTACTTGCTGGCTCACGGGCTGATGGAACGGTATGAGTCCGGCAAGGATGAGAAGAAAAACGCGCATGGCGGGGGCGGGGCCCAGGATGAACGAGACAGCGAAGACCTATTGATAGAAGGCCTGAAAGAAGTGTTCGGCACCGACAAAGACCGTGACAAAGGCAGCGATGGCAGCACTGGTGCTAGCGTCAAAGGCCACTATCCGTTCGATATCAACCCGCTCCGCATAGCATATTCCAAATTACCCATGGCTATGAGAAACCGTAAATTCGGCCGGCCGTCACTGCATGACCATAGCCAGTCAAAGGTGGTAGCAGTAGAGCCGAACACCGGCTAGTTACGTCATACGTTGAAGCGGAACTCGACCACGTCATCAGGCTTCATGACGTAATCCCTGCCTTCGGTGCGGACCTTGCCGGCGGCTTTGGCCGCCGGCAAGGATCCGGCTTCCACCAAATCTTCATAACTAACTACCTCCGCGGCTATGAAACCCCGTTCGAAGTCGCCATGGATCGCTCCGGCCGCCTGCGGTGCCGTGGCGCCTTGGCGTATAGTCCAGGCGCGCACCTCTTTCTCGCCGGCCGTCAGGAAACTTTGCAGGCCCAGGGCACCGTAGGCGGCCCTTATAAGCTGAAACAGCCCAGATTCCTTCTGGCCGTAACTTGCCAGCAGCTCTGCGGCATCAGGCTCGTCCAGGTCTTTCAGCTCGCTTTCCAATTTGGCGCAGATGAACAATGCGGGCGAGGGGGCCACCGATTTGCTCAGACGCTCGCGCAGTGCCTCATCACTAAGCCCGGCTTCGTCGACGTTGAACAAATAGATGATAGGCTTGCTGGTCATAAGCTGCAGGTCCGAAATAAGAGCACTGTTTATGCCGGGATGTTGCCATAGCGGTTCGCCCGCATCCAATAATTTGTTCACTCGCTCATAAGCCTCTAGCATAGGCTTTAATTTTGCGTCTGCCCGGGCTTCTTTCTGAAGCTTGGGCAGACGGCGCGACAATGTCTGCAGATCGGCCAGCACGAGCTCTGTGTTCACGGTACCTATATCCTTGGAAGGATCATGTACATCATCGACATGTGTCACGTTGGGATCATCGAAAGCCCTCACTACCTGTACTATGGCGTTGGTAGAACGGATGTGGCTTAGGAACTGGTTGCCCAGGCCTTCACCCCGCGAAGCGCCAGCCACCAGTCCGGCTATGTCCACGAACGTGACCGTAGCGGGCACCACCTTATCCGTGTGATACATATCGGCAAGCGTTGCCAGTCGTTCATCCGGTACCGGGACTATGCCGGTATTGGGCTCGATGGTGGCGAAAGGATAGTTGGCAGCAAGTATACCGCTGCCGGTCAGCGCATTGAACAGGGTCGACTTACCGACGTTCGGCAGCCCCACGATACCACAGGAAATATTCGCCATTATCACACAGTCTAACAGATTAATGTGCCAATTCTGTTATGCTTATATCTGACGAGCCGTAAGACTTATGAACGATCAAAGACTCAAACAAGCCATAGAAGAAGGTATATCCAAGGGTGTGCCGGTCGATTTCATATCTTATAGCCTGGTAAGAGCGGGCTGGCCAAAAGACATGGTCAAGGAGGCCATGGATACATGGCTGCGGGAGAACGGTCGTACCCATGCCACGACTGAATTCACGGCTTGGCTCAAGAAATATTACACTCAGGCCAAACCGGCCATAGCTCTCATGGTGGTGCTGAACACCATAGCTTCGGGCATAGCGCTGCTTCAGCCTTGGCCTCTCAAATTACTGGCGGATTCTGTCTTCGGTTCGATTCCGGCACCTGGGCCGCTTGAGCCCTATACCCATACGCCTACGCTCATAATCATCGTATCCGTGATGACGCTACTTATATTCCTGCTGGGCCAGGCCTTCGGTACGCTCAAGGATTATCTGCTGCTCAGGATAGCTTTCTGGCTGAACCGCTCGATCAAGGAAGAGTCGTTCCGACATATATTACATCTGCCGCTGTATCACGAGGGCAGGCTGCCCAAAGGCGATTACATATATCGGCAGAACGAAGTGACCAATAGCTTATCGGACCTAGTGCTGGACTCGACTTCGGAAATAATAGGCTCGGTGATACTGATAATAGGCGTCACCGTCATAATGCTTACTCTGAACGCCAAACTGACGCTGGTGACCATAGTGGTGATACCGTTCCTGATACTCTCGGTGCGGATATTCGGGCCGGTCATGGGCAGGTTGGGCCAGGCGCTCACCAAGTTGTTCAGCCAGACGTCCACGTTGATCGCCGAATCTATCGACAATTCCGAAGCCGTCCAGGCCTTCACCTTGCAGGAACGCCAGGTGCAGAAGCTCAAGGATCTGTGGCAGCAGACCTACGAGATCTCTCGCAAGGGCCTACTGTGGGGCAAGGCCTTTGAATTCAGTAACGGTCTGGTAGTCATATTAGGCACATCTACCGTCATATATTTCGGCGGTACCGAGGCTCTGAACGGCCAGTTCTCTTTGGGTAGCCTGCTCATATTCATGACGTACCTGGGCTATCTCATAGGTCCGATACAGGACATAACCCACCAGATAACGATCCGGCGCCAGAAACTGGTGAATGTCCGCCGTGTATACGAGGTGCTGAGCGATCATGAAGGCGTGGAACATCTGCGCGAAGGCCGGCCGTTGCCGGCCGGCCCGGGCAGGGTGCGGTTCCAGAACGTGTCATACTCCAAACAGGACAGGCTTATACTCGACCAGGTCAACCTGACCATAGAACCCGGGGAGAAGGTGGGCATAGTAGGTCCGAGCGGAGCCGGTAAGAGCACGCTACTTAGGCTGCTGGACCTATACATAGAGCCTACGGCCGGCCGCGTTCTGATAGACGGGCACGACGTACAGACGGTCAGCCTCCAGGATGTCCGCCGCCGCATCGCATGGATCAGCCAGCAGCCGCAGCTGTTCGCCAGCAGCATCGAAGATAACATGCGCGACGGCGACATCAACCGCACTATCACGCCGCAGGAATTGGCCTGGGCATCCCAAGCGGCCAACGTGGGCGAATTCGTACAGAAACTGCCTATGGGCATGGAATCCATAGCCGGCGAAGGCGGCTCTTCATTAAGCGGCGGCCAGCGCCAGCGTATATCCATAGCTCGGGCCTTGCTGAAGAACGCGCCCATAATCTGCATGGATGAGCCGACTTCGGCCTTGGATGACAAATCCGAACACCTGATACTGGAATCCATAGGCTCGTTGATCAAGGACAAGACCGTGCTGCTCGTTACGCACAGGCTGCCTCTGCTTAGCCTCATGGACAAGGTTTATGTACTGCAGGACGGCAAGCTCATAGATGTGAACGAATATGGCGGCATAGAACGCTACGCATACCAGCTTCAGATAGCCGGGCAGCTTTAACCCTGGCTGTGGTGGCTTGATCGATGGCTGGCCGCCAATCATTAAGCGTAAGCGGACTTTTACCTTGACATAACAGTAGTGCTTATGCTACCATGCGCGGGAAATCATTTATATAAAAATATCAAACAAAAAAGGCAAAGGGCAAAATATGGCGGGCAATCATAACGGCGGCGGAAACGGCGGAAACCACAACGGAGGCGGTGGTAGT